>JAGTVG010000453.1 GCA_018224645.1 Cyclobacteriaceae bacterium | reverse complement strand
TCAGCAGTATGGTCTCCTCTTCGGTATAATCTTCCAGCATGCCCGGTATTTCCGCCGGAGGTACAGGTAATTCACGGCGACGTGCAAGTATGTTTTCAAAGTACTGCTCGATAAAACGCTGGGTAAGATCCCATGCATTACCTTCATTGGGAATAAAGCCCACCAGGATTGCCTGTGAAATGTCATCCTTATCCTTACGCTTGTATATGAGCGTACCGGCATAGGGCGGAAGATTGTCGAAATCAGTTTTTTCAGTGAGATTCCTTATAATTTCAAGTTCCGGATTCGGCCCTTCTTCGGGGCTCCGGTATATTTTCAGAAAAAGTTGATTGTTGTATAAGATCGAAGTGTTGGATTGTTCAGCAGCCAGAAGTTTTGATTGAAGCGGCATGTCCTTTTTACTTAGATTTTTACGAAGGAATTTACCCGGAGAACCAACAAGGTCCCCGTGTTTCCCCCTGATCTTGCCGTTACTGTGGATTTGTTCAAGGAGTGCATTGTGAAAACGTTCACTGTATGCTGCATCATACAGGATGCCTTTCTGATCCTCAACTTCCACTTCTGCTATGACAGCCTCCGGATTTTCTTCCCTGATCTCATGCTCTTCCCTTTCAAAAGCAAGTGATCCTGTCAAAACATAGTTTTCCGGGATGTTTATCACATAATCAACCCTTACAAAAAACAGGTATGTGTGGTAATTCCCTGTTCCAAGGATAAAATCGTCCTCGATCGACAGGGACTTGATTTTCCTTGACTTCCCCCTGAACCACCGGGTAAACTTCATGTATTGCAGGAAAATTTTCTCCAGTTTCATTTTCATAGAAGGTATAAGCGAATTCCATTCCTTCCGGTTAAATGAAAGTTTCGGGTAGGTCCGTTCACCTTCAGGAATGATTTCCTCCTCCTGTTTTGTCAATTGCATCCAGAAATAATCCCTGTACTGAAGCGTGAAGGAATATGGATCTTCCTGGATGGGGGGGAAATGATTCAGGCTGAAAACCTCTATGGGTGTATATCCTGCAAATACGGTCAGGTCCAGATCCACGGATTGGGAATGATGGGAAAGGTTAATGATCACGAGCATGGATTCATCCTGGTATTCCCGGATAAAGGAAAGGACCTTGGGATTGTTGGAATTCACAAACCTGATGGCGCCCCTGCTGAAGGCCGCGTACCGTTTCCTGGTGGATATCACCTGTCTCATCCACCAGAGCAGGGAAGAGGGATTCTTGTCCTGGTTCTCAATATTGATCGCCTCATAATGATATTCATTGTCAGTGATCACCGGTAAAAAGAGCCGTTGTTTGTTTACCTTTGAAAATCCGGCATTTCTGTCTGCCGTCCACTGCATGGGCGTCCGAACCCCATACCTGTCACCCAGGTAATAATTATCACCCATCCCTATTTCATCGCCATAATAAACGATGGGCGTTCCCGGAAGGGAAAACAGCAGGATATTCATCATTTCAATTTTTCTCCGGTCATTTTCCATCAGGGGTGCTAACCTGCGCCGGATCCCAAGGTTTATCCGTTGTTCCGGTTCCCTGGCGAAACTTTTATACATATAATCCCTTTCTTCATCCGTTACCATTTCCAGGGTCAGTTCATCATGGTTCCTCAGAAAAATCGCCCACTGGCAATTATCGGGGATATCCGGTGTCTGTTCGAGAATGTCTATGATCGGAAACCGGTCTTCCATTTTCATTCCCATGTATAACCGGGGCATGAGGGGAAAATGAAAGGCCATGTGGCATTCGTCACCCCTGCCAAAATACTGGCGTGCATCTTCGGGCCATTGATTTGCCTCAGCGAGCAGCATTTTGTTTTCATGATTTTCATCAATATGCTTCCTCAATTGTTTAAGGAAATCATGGGTTTCGGGAAGGTTTTCGCAATTGGTCCCTTCACGCTGGAAAAGATAGGGGACAGCGTCGAGCCTCAATCCGTCCACGCCTGTCTTGAACCAGAAATCCAGCACCTTGAATATTTCCTTCCTGACATTCGGATTGTCATAGTTCAGGTCAGGCTGGTGTGAATAAAAACGGTGCCAGTAATAGGCATTTGCTTCAGGATCCCAGGCCCAGTTTGAGGTTTCAAAATCCTGGAAAATGATCCTGGCATCCTGGAATTTATCAGGCGTTTCACTCCAGACATAAAAATTCCTGAAATTGCTGCCAGGTTTTGCTTTCCGGGCTCGCTGGAACCATTTATGCTGATCAGAAGTGTGATTCAATACAAGCTCAGTAACGATGCGGATATCCAGTTTATGGGCTTCGCGGACCAATTTTTTAAAATCTGAAAGCTTGCCATAAGACACGTGGATACCCGTAAAATCTGAAATATCATAGCCTCCGTCCTTCATGGGAGAAGGATAAAAGGGCAATAACCAGATGGTGTTGACACCAAGTGATTTTACATAGTCAAGTTTCTGTATCAATCCAACAAAGTCCCCGATGCCATCATCGTTGCTGTCATAAAAGGATTGTACATGAACCTGATAAATGATCGCATCTTTGAACCATAAATTATGTTTTTCACTGATCATAGTAATGCTGTTACATGAAATAATCAAAATCCTGTTCTGTCCGTATCTTCCTGCGTATCCTGAAAATGTGAGCCGGAGACACGCCAGGATTCAATTCCGTATAGTTTTGATCTCCATGCCATAGATAATAGGCTCCCCCCAGCAGATCATGTACCTGATAAGAATCATTTTCCTTCATTTTAATGTCGGTCAATTTAAAATGGATCCAGCCCGAATGTGAATGATAGGGATCAAGGTTCACGACCGTCAGGATGATGTTTGAATAATCATCGGTATGTTTACTGTAGGCAATCAGATTCTCATTATGGATCTCATGGAACCTGAGTGAATGATTATTCTGCAAGGCCTGGTTTTCGTGCCGGATCTTATTGAGCTGTTTCAGGATTGGCCTGAGACTGTTTTTTCTTTCAACATCCCAGTCCTTGATCTCATATTTTTCCGAATTATGATATTCTTCTCCGCCTTCATCCCTTGAGATATTATCCATCAGTTCAAAAGCCGGTCCATAGATCCCATAGGATGAACTTAAGGTGGCTGCAAGGATGGCCCGGGTAATAAATCCGGATTTACCCGAATACTGCAGGAACTGCGGTAAAATATCGGGTGTATTCGGCCAGAGATTTGGTCTGAAAAATTCCCTTGCATCCGTCATCACCAGCTCTTCAAAATACCGGGTCAGCTCTTTTTTGCTGTTACGCCAGGTAAAATAGGTATATGATTGGGTAAATCCCCTTTTTGCCAGGTGATACATTACCTTGGGACGTGTAAACGCTTCTGAAAGAAAGATGATATCGGGATGTTCCTGATGAATTTCATCAATTACCCAGCCCCAGAACCGGAGTGATTTTGTGTGCGGGTTATCGACCCGGAAAATTCTAACACCCTGCCCGATCCAGAAGATAAATATACTTTTCAATTCATTCCATAATCCTTCCCAGTCTTCGGATTCAAAATCGAAAGGGTAAATGTCCTGGTATTTTTTTGGCGGATTTTCCGCATACTGAATGGTTCCATCCGGTCTGTGCCTGAACCATTCGGGATGTTCATTTACATAGGGATGGTCGGGTGAACACTGAAAGGCAATATCGAGTGCAATTTCTATGTTGTGATCCGCAGCGTTTTTAACGAGTTCCCTGAATTCTTCCAGCGTTCCCAGCTCTTTATGGGAGGATTTATGCCCACCCTCCGCGGAACCGATCGCCCAGGGTGATCCGGGTTCACCCGGAGAAGCTTCGACAGCATTATTTTTACCTTTTCTATGGCTTTCCCCAATGGGATGAATGGGAGGGAGGTAAACCACATCGAATCCCATATCCGCAACATATTTTAAATGCCGGATGCAATCAGCGTAGGTGCCGTGTATCTTCGTACCCGATCCCAGCGACCGTGGGAAAAACTCATACCAGGAACTGAATGCAGCTTTTTTTCTTTCAACCCGGACCCTTAATCCGGAAGGGTAGGTAGTGATAAACTTCCGGATCGGGTAGTCATAAAGAACCTCGTACAGTTCCTCATTCAGGATGGGCACTGTTTTTTCCCTGATGTTTTTATCTGAAGCAAAGAGGGCAGCCACATCACTGAGATAGCTCCTGACCTTTGGAGACATGGTTTTATACGCTGAAACAACCGTATCAATGAGTTGTATGCCTTCGGCCAGATCGCTTCTGACATCAACTTCAGCGTCGATTTTTTTTATTATATCATGATTCCAGGTATCTATCCTGTCGACCCAGGCCCTGAGGGTATAGTGATATTCACCCTGTTTCTTTACAAAAAATGATCCTTTCCAACGGTCATTCACCTTTTTTTCCATGCCGGAAATGGTCCAGTCAGCATCACCGGCATGTTTATAAAGTAATTCAGACCGGAGCAGATCATGCCCGTCGCAGAAAATATCAGCTTCAACGTCCACTTTATCGCCGACCACCCGTTTGATGGGGAATTCTGAATGGTCGATTTCAGGCTTTACATTTTCAATGATCACTCTATTCCTTCCTTCTTTTTGATCCATTTTTAGGTTTTTATATAGCTATCTGAATAATTAAAGATATTGTCATAGTAACGTTTGATAATGATTATGCATCATTCGGTCAATTTCATCGATCATTAAAGCCTTATGTTTTTTCTCCGGCAGATGCCCGGATGATCTGGACTTCCAGTCCCGGGTTTGTATACCCGTTCCGGATAAGATGTTTGACAATAAGTCTAATCAAGGTTAATCTAAAATATACTGAAAAAAATTCAAATAATCCGGATTTTGAGGAGGAACTTCCGGGAGGGTTATTTTTTGCAGTTTATCTTTGGCCGAATCAAAGATTTGGATTAATTATATGTTTTAATTTTTATTTCATGGAATCGATCTGTTTTTTACCTGATGAAAAGATCAGGATTTTACAGCGGGGGAAAATTTTTGTGCCAAGTCCGCTGGCGTTAAACGAGCGTCTGGTGCACGATGAAACTTACCAGAGACTTCTGACTCTTTATTATATCAGGGCAGGCGCAGCAGCGGTGATTCCCGGCGCACATACTGGTGAATTTTCACTTGGAGATTTGGATATTTTCCGGAACTGGTTGATATGG
>JAGTVG010000452.1 GCA_018224645.1 Cyclobacteriaceae bacterium | reverse complement strand
GCCCGGAAAAATTCAGAAAAAATAACTAAAAAAATTAGCATATTTAATTTTTACATATTATATTTACTAATAAAATTAGTATATAAACATTTAAATCACATGATCGGCAAAAAAATGCAGTCAGTTGAAATCATTGATAACATGTCCAGGGAACAGGTTAGAGATTACTGGTATGAACTGAAACAGATGCGGTATGATGGATATTATTTCAGGGAATTATATGAAAAGATCTTAAAAATGAATCCTCACCTTGTTTTACCGGATAAGGAAGAGATTAACAGGATTGAAAAGGACGCCCTATCCATTGCTTTCTGGGAAGAAAATTGGGAAATAACGAATGAGAGGCGGATTAAAAACGGGGGGGTAGATTATTCCATACTCAAATGCAATTGTATCCGGCAGAAAAAAATGCCTGAACACAGGGTTACCGCCGATGAACATGCATATTTCAGGCGTAAGGTTCTGTGATGGGGATTTTTTAAAGTGAATAAACATCATTTCAGGTTTACCGGTTTATCCTGCTGGAAGGGCATCAACCTTTTGGAGGGCATCTTATTCTTAGAGGGAGCATATACTTCAGGGGGAGTATATACCTCATGAAGGTGCAATCAATCTCCTGGAGGGTCATTGACCCCCTGAAGAGGTATACGCCTCGTGAAGGCATAATCCACTTTTTGGAGGGGAATCTCTTGGAGGGCATCAACCTGAAATTTTATTTGGAATTGCGAGTGATTGTGGAACGGTGAATCTCTGGAAAATGGATAATCCCCCTATTACGCTGGATGGCGGACGCCCGGTAAAAGGAATGGGGGATAAAATATCCAGGAATATATAAAATTCCGTATACCATGCATCCGACACTTTTCCGCCATCAGGTCTCTGGTAAAGGACCTGATGACGATTAATGGCGGTGAGGACGTCTCGAATGTGTCATCATGAGGCATTTATTAAAGAGGTTTCAGGCATTCATTAAAGAGGTATTCAGGCATTCATCAAAGAGGTATTCACCAGTAAAATATTCGCCAACAGCGCATTCACCAAGGATACATTCACCAGAAATTTTTTGGATTTGAGGGTATTGACTTGAACCCGGGTTCACTTGAATGCTAACCCGTAGGTGTATGCTAACCCGTAGGTGAAGGCTAACCCGGAGGGGTTGTTTTTTGATGGCACTTTTAATGGCATTTTACCGATTGTTCCCTCTACTCCGGACGTGTTCCTTGGGTCCTAGGCCGCCTTCAGTTCAATGATCGTTATTTCAGGAGGGATCCCGATCCTGCCCGGATACCCCAGGTAGCCGTAACCCCGGTTAACGTATAAGTACTGCTCGCCGTTCTGGTAAAGACCAGCCCATTGTTTATAAATATACTGGGAGGGACTCCAGCGGAAATCACCCCATTCCACACCAAACTGGAATCCATGTGTATGACCGGCAAGCATCATGTTGATGTCCGGGTATTTTTGACGGACCTGGGCATCCCAGTGACTTGGATCATGGGATAATAGTAACTTGACCGACGCTTCCCCGGTCCGGGAATAGGCTTTATCGAGATCACCATATTTTGAGAACCTGCCCGCACCCCAGTTCTCTACCCCGATAATGGCCATCTTTTCACCATCGATTTCCAACATCCGGTTTTCATTCATTAAAAGTTTCCAACCGAGAAGCTTGTGCGCCCGGATCAGGTCCCTGAAGTTTTCCTGTTTGGCCTCAACGGAAGGCCATGACCGGTAATCACCATAGTCGTGATTTCCGGTAGTTGAAAATACACCCAGCGGGGCTTTTACCTTGTCAAATATATGGATATAATTCTTCACCTCATCAGATTGTGAATTGACCAGGTCGCCTGTAAAAAAGATAATGTCAGGTTTTTCCTTCATTAACATTTCCACGCCGCCTCTTACGGCTGTCCTGTTGAAAAAACTTCCGGAATGGATGTCTGAGATCTGCCCGATCCTGATCCCATCCAGGGCAGCCGGTAATTTTGAGATCCTGATTTTTTTTCTTCTGATTCTGTAGTCATGTGCTCCTGAAATGATGCCGTAAGTCATGCCGACAAGTGGGATCGTTCCGGCAATAAGGGCCGTTTTCATCAGGAATTCCGACCTGGGTATCCGGTTGGCCATGTCTGTTGATCCGGCAGCTTCCTGTTTACTGAACAGGGAAACAATCCATTGACCTGCCCTGATCACATCGTCGACCATCAGGAAGATAACCATAAAGGTTTTGGCAAAATAATGGATAAAGATCCCAACCATCAGAAATGTCCTGAAGATTTTGGGATACATGTCGGGATTCAGGAAATGATAGGTAAAATAGCCGGCCAGAACAATACCGGTCACCAGCCAGTATCCCGTATAAAGAGTCCTTCTCCAGAATTCAGGCAGCTCCTGGCCGATCACCCGGAATACCTGGAAAACATAGAGATCGATCAGTAACAGAATCAGCCCGAAAACAGGGACAATGATAATTTTATTCATCAGTTAATCATTCCTTTCTCTTTCACATTTTACGCAGCCGCATGAGCTACTTTATTTTTTCCGTTTTTAAATTTATGGACCATTTTATCCGACAGCAGATACATGACCGGAACAACCACGAGGGTCAGGAAGGTGGCAAAGGTCAATCCGAAAATTACCGTCCAGGCCATAGGTCCCCAGAATTCGGCATTGGTTCCTCCAATGTAAATGTTGGGCTCGAACCGTGTAAAGAAGCCGACAAAATCAATGTTCAATCCAATGGCCATCGGCAACAAGCCAAGGATGGTGGTTATCGCGGTAAGCAGTACGGGTCGTAACCTGATTTTACCACCCTCCATAATGCTGTTCAACAGTTCTTCATAGGGGAGCAGTTCGCCCTCAGGAACATTCAGTTCCTTCCGTCTTCTCTGCCGGACCAGGTTGGTATAATCGATCAGTACGATGGCATTGTTCACAACAACCCCGGCAAGAGAGATGATCCCGATCCCCGTCATGATGATAATAAAATCCATGTTGAAGATCACCAGGCCAAGGAATACGCCGATCGTGCTGAACAGAACCGACAGCATGATGATAAACGGGGAGATTACGGAGTTGAATTGTGCAACGATGATCAGAAAGATACTGAAAATAGCGATGATCAGTGCACGCATCAGGAAAGCGCTGGATTCCGCCTGTTCTTCCTGCTCACCTGTAAACTTGATTTCATAACCGGAAGGCAGGTCAATCTCCGATAGCAATACTTTCAGGTCGGCAATGATCTCGTTGGCATTGTATCCCTCATTCACATTGGAATAAAGGGATATTACCCGGTCGAGATCTTTCCTTTTGATGCTTCCGTAGGTCGAAGAATATTCGACCGACGCCACTGAAGATATTGGGATCTGTTTAACCTTGCCTTCATTATCACGGAAGGTGATCTTTTTGTTGATCAATGCATCGATATCATATCTGTACACGTCCTTCAGCCGCAGCTGGATCGGGTAATCATCCTCTCCATCCTTGAATTTGGAAACCTCAAAACCAAACAGCGCCGTTCTCAGTTCGGAAGCGATCTGGTTGGTAGTCAAACCGAACCTCCCGGCCTTTTCGCGGTCAATATTGACAAGCAATTCAGGTTTTCCGGTCTGGATGTCCGTCTTGATTTCTTCAATTCCCAGTATATTGGATTCGTTGATGATCTGTTTGATCCTGTCCGAAAGAAGTATCAGCCTGTCGAGGTTTTCACCAGATATTTCAATGTTGATGGGTTTACCCACCGGTGGCCCCATGCTGTCTTTATCAACAGAAATCTGAACACCCGGGTATTTATGCATGGCTTCCCTGATCTTTTCCATAATGACCGACGTGCTGATCCCACCCCGGTGCTCGTATTCATAAAATGAGATGCCGATCAGGGCCTTGTTGGGGGTTGCCTGGCCGGCGGTAAAATCATAGGGATCGCTGGCGCCTTCACCTACCTGGGCAATCACAGATTCCACTGCCTCGTCATAAGGTTTTAGCAGGTCGAGGATTTCCTTTTCGATTTTGCGCGTGAAACTGTTTGTGTTTTCAATATCCACCCCCATCGGTTTCTGTATATAGACAAATATAAAATTGGGTTCATTGGCCGGGAACAGGCTTACCTGTGGCTGTCTCACACCGACAAGCATGATGGCCACGATCAGCAGGACAAAAGTTCCAAAAAAGGTGATAAAGGGCATTTTTCCGTGCAAAGCGAAATCAATGGTAATATGATATATCCTTTCAAGGAAGGGTATGAACCGGTTTTGAAACAATTTGACACCCGGGATCAGGACATGCACGTTGAATGGGATGAACAGCGCCGTCAGGGTCAATAAATTGGCAATCCAGTATATCCGCAGGAAATAAAATATCCCGGCAATGACAAAAATGATCAGCGAAATAATAAACAACTTTTTCTTTTTAGGTTCCCTTTCCTGCAGCCTCATATACATGGAAGTGAGAACCGGATTGATCACCAGTGCGACAAACAGGGAGGAGGAAAGGACAATGATCAGCGTAATCGGCAGGTACTTCATAAATTCACCCATGAGTCCTGACCAGAAGGCCAGGGGCAGGAAAGCGGCAAGGGTTGTAGCTGTTGAAGTAATGATGGGCAGGGCAACTTCACCCACACCCTCCTTGGCGGCCCGGATAGGAGAATAGCCCTCCTGCATCAGCCTGTATATATTTTCCACCACCACAATTCCATTATCGACAAGCATCCCTAAGGCAAGGATAAGCCCGAAAAGGACCATCATGTTGGCGGAATAACCGATCGCATTCAGGATCATGAATGCCATGAACATTGACAGGGGGATAGCGATTCCGACAAATACGGCATTTCTTAAACCCATAAAGAACATCAGGGTAAGGGTGACAAGGATCACCCCGGTAATGATCGAGTTTTCAAGGTTGTTCACCATGCTGCGGGTAAACTTCGACTGGTCATTGGTAATGGTGATATTCAGGTCGTCAGGGAAAACGTCCCTCTTCACCTGGTTGATGATCGTGTTGATCTTATCGGCTGCGATGATCAGGTTTTCACCACCCCTTTTGACTACATCAAGCGTGATTACCGGCAACATGCGGGACCTGCTGTAACTCCTCGGTTCTTCATAGGTGTCCCGTACTTCTGCCACATCCTTTACATAAACGATCCTGTCGTTTTCATCCTTGACCACAACATCCCTGATCTCATCGACGGATTCAAATTCCCCGGTGACCCTGAGCGACCTTTGGAAGACATGGTCGCGGATGTTACCTCCGGACATGGTTATATTTTCCAATGAAATGGCGTCCATAATATCCCCGAAACTAACCTGCATGGCTTCCATCTTATAAATATCCGCATCAATCCTGATCTCTCTCTCAAGGGCTCCCTTGATCTCACATTTTGAAATCTCCGGCAGTTTTTCAATCTCATCCTCCAGGGTCTCTGCGAAACTCTTTAATTCGTCGATGCTGTAATTGCCTGAAATATTGACATACATGATCGGAATTTCATTCAGATCGATGTCAATGACATTGGGATCGGTATCCAGGTCGGTAGGCAATTCACTTTTTGCCCGGTCAACGGCATCCTTTACATCCTGGAGTGCTTTACTGATATCTTCCTCGGGATTGAATTCCACCACAATGGAAGAATAATCCTGAACGGATGTGGAGCGGATATCCTTTATGCCGCTAATGGATTTGATTTCCTTTTCAATGGGTCTCGTGATCAGGTTTTCTATATCCACCGGTGAATTTCCCGGATATGGGGTTCCGACATAAATGGTGGGGATCACTATTTCGGGGAAGCTTTCCTTCGGGATTATATTGTATGCGGTGACCCCCATGATCACGATGATGATGGCGAGGATGATGACGCTCGTCCGGTTAGTTACCGCAGCTGAACTCAATCCGAATTCGCGGATGATCGGCTGTTTTGTCTCTTTATTTTCTTCCATTCTGCTGTTTCCTTTAACTGGAAATATTTTAATTATCAAATAGCCGTGCCTTCAACGATTTTAATATTGACACCATCGCCCACATCCCGGAATCCTTCATCAATTAAAATTTCACCTCCCATCAGTCCTTCAAGTACCACAGTCCTGTTCTGATAGGTCCTTCCCCTTTTGACCGTCACCTTTTTTGCGGTCTGTACATCCCCTTCACTGGAAACCACATAAACAAAATTGCCATCTCCGTCCTTCTGGATCAGGTTGGTTGGAATTACAGGGGCATCCTCTATTTCATAGTCCTTGATCCTGACGATCGCGATCAGGTTTGTTTTTAACCTTACGTTAAGATCAGGCACGCTGACTTCTATGGAAAAGGTCCTGTTATCCTGATTGATCACCTGTCCGAGCGAGACGATCTCAGATTCAAATTCAAGGTTCAGGGAAGGAAGGGTGACCAGGGTTCGTTGCCCTTTTTCAAAGGCTCCGATGTAGGATTCGGAAATATCGGCCTTAATATACATGTTATCCATACTCACCAGCCGGATCATGGGGATCCCCGGTTGTGCAAGCATTCCTATTTTTGCCTCCAGTACATCAACCGTACCACTGAACGGTGCCCTGATATAGGTTTTATCGATCTGCGATTTCAGCGTTTCCATCTGGTTTTCCAACGATTCTTTACGGTTTTTTGCTTCAAGGTACTGAACCTCGGTGCCGATTTTCTGTTCCCAGAGATTCGACTGTCTTTCAAACATCGTTGTTGCCAGTTCATAGCTGGTCTGGAGCTCTGCCAGATTTTTCCGGAGGATATTGTTTTCAAGCTGAACGAGAAACTGTCCCTGTTTTACATACTGTCCCTCATCCACATTGATTTTTTGAACTGTACCAATTGTTTCAGCGGAAATATCCACATTTTTCCGGCTTTCGATCGAACCGCTGATCTCCACAAAACTTGAAAAATCCTTTTTCTCCACTTCGATGACCGAAACCAGCGTTGACTTACGGTTAGCCTTTGCAAATTCAGGGTCCATCGATGAAATTTCATTTTCCAGGGCTGTGATCTCTGCCCGGATTTCATTCAGTTCTGTCTTCTTCTTTTTCAATTCGGTTCGCTTTTTATCAATTTCACTTGGCGGGTCACAGGCATTTATCACCAGGATAACCGACATCAGGGTGATTATGTTTTTAAAATCCATATGCTTAAAAGTTATATTTTGAGTCAATGATACCTAAGGCTTTTTCCAGTTCAACTTTTGCGATCAGGGCTTCATACAATGCATTGAAATAATTGGTCTGTGCTGTTTTATAAGCATTGTCCGCTTCGATCACTTCCAGGTTGGAACCGAGTCCTTCCTGGTATTTAATCTTCGTATGGTCATAAACTTCCCTGGCAAGGGCCATGTTTTTTTCCTGGCTTTCCAGTTCTTTCAGTCCTGAGATCAGATTATTTTTCTTCTCGG
>JAGTVG010000451.1 GCA_018224645.1 Cyclobacteriaceae bacterium | reverse complement strand
GTTTTCCGGATTAAGTTTCTGGCTATTTTTCCAGATTTGAAATTGTAATTCGGAAGTTCCCTTACTATCCGTATTGACGATGCCAATCTTCTGATTTGCCCGGACAATACTCCCTTTTGAAACGATTACCTCCCTGAGTTTTGCATATACCGTGAAATACTCTCCATGCTGGATCAGCACCACATACCGCATTTCTCCCGGGACAACCGCCACCGCCTTGACAAGGCCCTCGAACACCGCACGGACTTCCTGGTTCTCGTTGGTCTGGATATCGATCCCATTGTTGGCAACTTTAAGTTTTGTATACACCGGATGTGAATTGGTGCCGAATTTGCCGGAAATAAATCCAGCGGCCACAGGCCATTGCAGTTTGGCGAAACTGCTTTCAAATGATTTCGAAATGGCAGTCTGGCTCGAATTCAGGTTGATCTTATCGCTTGATTCACCTTTTGAGGAAGCCTTGATCTCAGCGGCGACAATATCCGCAATGAGGTTGTCAAGCCTGGCAATTGCCTTTTTCCTGTTGTCCAGCTCCTTTCTTATTTCAGTTTCTTTCTGGCTTAATGAATTAATCAGGGTTTCCTGCTTTTTACGCAGGGTTACCAGGTTATTGTTCTGCGATTTTTCCTGGGCCAGGAGATGATCCTTCGTAATACGGGATTCCTCAAGGCCGGACTTCTGGCTGACCAGGGAAGTGCGGACCAGTTGTATCAGCTCCAATTGTTTTTTCCTGGCACTGGCATACTGTTCCATATATTTGGCGCGAAGGAAAAGCTGATTAAAAGTAGGGGCAGAGAAAATAAAAACAATGCTTCTCATCCCAAAATTGGCTTTATAGGAAGTATAAACCATATGGGCATATTCCTCCTTGAGTCTGGTCAGGTCCGATTCAAGCGATTCGATGACCTGGCCGAGTTCACTTAATTCCTCATTGATGATGCTTATTTCACCATTGATCGAATTGATTATTGTTTCACTTGCTGTGATCTGGCTGTTCAGTGCATTTAACTGCCCCAGGCTTGATTCTCTCTTTTTTTCGGTCTGCTTCAGAATATTTTCCGCTTCCTGCATTTTTTTAATGGCTTCCTTTTTTTCCTTTTCAAGCTGCTGGCGGGTTTTCTGGGCATAAGCAGGAATGAAAACAAGAAAAAATAGCACTAAAAACAGTATGTTAAGATATTTACTCATGGGTAACATACTTGTTCGGAATATTAAAAGGGAATTTTATTTTTTTATCGTCAACGGATACTTTGTTGAATCCGATGCTCAATTCTGTTTTGGTATTGTAGTTATTCTTCGTGTATGAAATATTGAAAGCGTGTTCGTGAGGCAGGAGTTTATTCCCGATAAATTGAAAATCATCATAATTGATTTCCAGCGAATTCATTGATGGTTGCTCACGAATTAACACCTTCTCAACTTTCATTGTCCTGGAATTTACAAAATTATCAATAAGAAAGTGACCGCTGTTCTGTTTCAGAAGAAAAAATCCACCTTCCCTTAGCACCCTGTCTTCCTTCTCCCGGTTATTAATTAAATTTCCAACGAGGGCGGATTGCAGCATATTGTAATCGATGGGGATATTTAACTTTCTCTGCAGCGAATCAAACCCGAAGGCATTGTACTCCTTGTTGATCCGGTCGATAACAAAAATCGAGTCGGTCCTGATGATGGCCCTGATTGCCTCAATACCAATGGAAGCCGTTACCGACAACCAGATCACGCTGTCCTTTTTTATACGGACATTGACATTGGCATTAAAATTCTGAAAACCATCGTCGTAATCGATCCTGGATTTAGCCTGAAAATTTTCAAAATCAAGATCGTTGATGTTGAATTTTTTTTTCTCTGAAAAATTGAATTGGAAGATCTCTTTTTTACATGAAATGAGAAATATGAACAGAAAGGATATCAACAGCGCAGATCTATTCATATAATTTACGGTCGGCTATTTTTTTATCGATCAAGTCCGAATCCACATTCAGTTTTTTCGCTTTTTCCCATTGTATAACTGCCTGATTAACGTCACCAAGTTTAAACAGGATATCACCATAATGTTCGAGGATCGTGCCGCTGATATCTTGGTCTTGTTCTATCGCTTTCTCAATATTTATTTTCGCTTCTTCATACTTCCCCATATTAAACAATACCCATGCATAGGTATCAAGATACGTGGGGTTGTCAGGATTCCTTTTTACTACCTTGGAAGCCATCTCCATGGCAAGATCGAGTTTTTCCTTTCTTAACGACAGGAAATAACTGTAATTATTCAATACATGATCACTTTCGGGATCAAAATCCAGGGCCGCTTCATAAGCCTCATCCGATTTTTCATATTCTTCCAGCGCATTATAGGCATCGCCCAGCTGACCGTTGAAAATTGACAAAAGCCTGAGATTGGAAGAAGACAGCCTTTTGCCCTGTTCGAGAAGTTGCGTGGCTTTCCTGTTGTCATTTTTAAGCATAAGCGCCGTTCCTTCATAATAATAAAGTAGGGCTTGGTTGGGGAACAGGGTAATGGCTGACTCCGCATGTTCGATCACGCTATCAAGCTCATTGTTCCTGAGCTCATAATCCAAAACATTGGTCCACGCCTGAAGATTGGAAGGGTTTATGGCAAGTGACTTCAGGTACATCTCCCTTGCCAAATGCAGCGAATCAAAACTCTGCAAAAGATCCCCGAAAAGCGCATATCCGTCGGCTTCCTCAGGATGATATTCGATGATCTTTCCTGAGAGATCGAGGACGTATTGTTTTTCTGATTCATTTAATTCCTTTCCGAAATAACCTGCCACGATCTCCATTTTTTTCTGGAGGTCAAAGTCATCACTTTCAAATATCCGGGATATGATCTTCCGGGATTCCTCTGTCTTTCCGGTTGACTTATATACCTCGGCCAGTTGGAAAAGAATAACGGGATTATCGGGGAACTCTTTAACGGCTTCGTCCAATAATTCAGTGGCTTCCTCAAATCTTTCATTGGCGATCAGTTTATTGGCCAGATCCGCAACATACTCGGGTTCACCCGGATACGCCTCAATGAGCTTCTCACCTTCCCTGATCATCTCATTCAATTTACCCTGCTTGATCAGAATGTTCTGCTTCTGGAAAATGATCTGTTCATTGATCCCGAAGATTTCTTCGATCCTTTCATAACAATCCAAGGCATCATCATATTTCTGCTGATATATATAAAGGGCGGCAGCCTGGAACAGGTATTCCTCGGTGCCCGGGATTTTTTTTACAAGTTCCTCATAAACCTCTGAAGCCTTTGAAAAATCGGATTTATTGGTATAAACATCGGCAAGAAGCAGATAATAGTACTTATTCTGCGGATCAAGATCCCTCGCCTGAACGGCATGGATCAAGGCGTTGTCAAATTCATTATTTTTAATATAAATTTCAGCGATCTTATAATGGATTGCTGCATTTTCCTGGTCCATTTCAAGAGCTTTCTGAAAAAATGCCAGGGATTTGGTATAATCTTCCAGGATAAAATATTTTTCACCTTCAGTAAAATATTGTTCGGTAAGCCGTCTGTCCTTTTCAGTATTTCCGGTTTCGGTATCTACACTATCCTGTTTTCCTTTTTTTGATTTCTGGGCAATTGCAGGAAGGCCCGTAAGAACCAGTACCCCAACAAGAAATATTATATTCAATACATTCAGACTTCCCCGAATCCTTATACTCACGTTTCCAGCAGGTTTATTTTCAATCAGCTTTCGATTCATTACGCAAAATTAACTTATACAAACAATAAAAATAAATAATTCCCCAATTTAAGCGTTCTTTCCTGTTGAATATCAACTATTTCCCCGTGCTGCCGAATCCTGCGCTCTCTCTTCCGGAAATGTTCAGTACTTCCACCTGTTCCCATTGGATCGTTTCATGACGGGCGATGATTAACTGGGCTATCCTTTCACCGTCCTTTATAACGAATCTTTCTGTTGAAAGATTTATCAGGATCACCTTTATTTCACCCCGGTAATCGGCATCAATGGTGCCAGGTGCATTCAATACCGCGATTCCATGCCTGAAGGCCAGCCCGCTCCTGGGACGGACCTGCGCTTCATATCCCGGGGGCAATTCAATAAACAATCCGGTGGGGATGAGTTGCCGTTGGAGCGGCATCAGTTCGATATCATCCTCCGTAAAGGCATGGATGTCCATACCTGCCGCATGCCGGGTCTGGTAATGGGGTAATGGATGCGGGGACCGGTTGACAATCTTTATTTTCATTTCTTTTTTTTAGTCTTTCGGAAAAATAAACGGATCTGGTTTTTGTCTAATATATATACAACGAGAAGAAACAGGAATATTAGCAGGATTTGAAAAATTTTCTGATTAAACGGCAGCTCAGGCTGCAGATAATATCCGATGAAGGTGATAACCGATGCTAATAAAATATACAGCAATCCTTTTTTAATTTCATAGGGAACCGGGTAATGCTTTTGCCCGAGATAAAAATTAGCAGCAGCCATGGTCGAATAACAGAACAGGGTGGCAAAAGCACTCCCCAGGTACCCGATATAGGGAATCAGGATGAAATTAAGGACGATGGTAATAAGGGCTCCCGCCAGGGAAATAAACGTTCCATAATAGGTTTTATCGGTAAGTTTAAACCAGACGGAGAGATTATAATAGATACCCAGAAAAAGATTGGCAAGCAACAGGATGGGAACCACCACCAATCCTTCCCGATATGCCGGACTTCTCAGGAATAATCTTCCGATGATGTCAAGGTTCAGACTGATCAGAATCAGAATGAAGGAAGAAAATATGATATATACCTGCATCACCTTGCTGAACAGGTTCCGTGAATCCATGTCCTTTGCCCGTGTAAAGAAAAATGGTTCTGCTGCATACCGGAAGGCCTGGATGGCAAGGGTCATGAATACGGATAGTTTATATGCGGCGCCGAAAATACCCAGGGCGGCCTGGTTCGAATAATGCTCATAGAATCCGTCAGGAAGCCATTTTTTAAGGACAGCCCTGGATAGCATTTCGTTGGTGACTCCGGCAAGACTCATGACCATGATGGGGAAAGCATACCGGTACATGCTTTTCAGCGTCTGACGGTCCAATACAATTTTCATCCTGAAGATCATATGACTCATCAGGACAATAAGAAATCCATTGGCTACGAGGTTGGAAATGAATATATAATCTACAAGATTCTCTTCATTAAAAAATGAGATGATGAGATTTTTCAGCGGGAGATTCCCTTCCTGTTGAACAACTTTCGAGCAATAGACGATAAAAAAAAGATTCAAACCGATATTGATGAAAATGTTGATCAGTTTATAGGCGGCAAACTTTTTTGATTTTCCCTCGAGCCTGAGTTTGGCGAACGGAATGGCTGAAATGGCATCAATGGCAAGGATCAGGGCAAACCAGACGATGTATCTTTCCTGCCCGGGATATTCGAGATAATTGACGATGGCTGTGGAAAAAACTATAAGTACCGAGGACAACAGCAGTGATGAGAAAATGATGGAGGTCTGTGATAAATTGAACACATTTATTTCATCATGTTTTCCGGCGGTTGAAAACCTGAAATAGGCGGTTTCCATGCCATAGGTATACAGGATCACCAGAAAAGCAACATAGGCATATAATTCGGTAACGATGCCGTATTCGGCCGGGATGAGATACTGGGTGTAGATTGGAACCAGCAGCCAGTTCAGCATCCGTCCGAGAATGCTGGAGATCCCATAAATGGCGGTTTCTTTCGCCAGGGTTTTAATCCTGCTCATTGATCGGTCAATCCCCGGTAAATTCCGGTGGCCTCTTTTCTAAAAATGCCCTGATACCTTCATTAAAATCATTGGTTTTCAATGCGTTTGAAAAACAGTTTGATTCAGTCTGGTATCCATTGATTTCGAATCGGTTGGCGGCATTTACGGATTCTATCACCATGCCGAGGGCCAGGGGTGCGTTCCTGAGGATCTTTTTTAAAATATCCTGGGCAGCAGGCAACAGAAGGTCCGGTGTATCAACAAGGTGATTGATAATGCCATAGTTATATCCCGTTTCCGCATCGATCATTTCACCGGTCAACATCATTTCTAGAGACCTGCCTTTTCCGATCAGATGGGTGAGCCGTTGGGTGCCACCGAATCCCGGAAGGATCCCCAGTGTGACCTCCGGCAGTCCGAACCTCGCATTTTTGGATGCGATCCGTATATGACAGGCAAGCGCCAGCTCAAATCCACCGCCAAGTGCAAATCCGTTTATGGCAGCGATTACCGGTTTATGAAAGTTTTCGATAAGCTCAAAGATGTCCTGACCGTTTTCTGAAAACTTTCGTCCATTCAATTCATTCAATTCTGATAATTCCCCGATGTCAGCTCCCGCTACAAACGCTTTTTCACCGCTTCCGGTAATGATCAGGGCCTTTATATTCCTGTCATCAAGTACTCCCTGAATGGCTTCACGGATTTCTTTCAGGGTAGCGTTGTTCAAAGCGTTCAGCTTATCCGGCCTGTTGATGGTCAATGTACTTACACCATCCCGGCCATCGAACAAGATATGTTTAAATGAAGGCATTTTTCAACTTTAATTCCCGAAGGAAATTGAAAATCCGCTAAAGAAAAAACAATTCGGAACATTTTTGAATTAATTTAAAGTTTTTAATTCTTAAGCTTTGGAATTAGATTTGCCAACTGAATTTCAACTATTAAATTAATCATATGCCATATTTATTTACATCCGAATCCGTCTCAGAAGGCCATCCTGATAAAATCGCCGATCAAATTTCCGATGCGCTGGTTGATCATTTTTTAGCCTTCGACAGGCATTCAAAGGTAGCCTGCGAAACACTTGTCACTACGGGGCAGGTAGTTCTGGCCGGTGAGGTAAAATCGAATATCTATCTGGATGTTCAGACCATAACCCGGCAGGTGATCAATAGTATCGGGTATACGAAAAGTGAATATATGTTTGAAGGGGATTCATGCGGGATCCTGTCGGCCATTCATGAACAATCCCCTGACATCAACAGGGGAGTTGAGCGGGGCAGGGAAGAAGATCAGGGAGCCGGCGACCAGGGGATGATGTTTGGCTTTGCCACAAAAGAAACTGCCAATTACATGCCCCTTCCAATAGCACTGGCGCATGCCCTGCTTCAGGAACTGGCCGAATTGCGCCGGGAACATAATGAAATAAAGTACCTGAGGCCGGACGCAAAATCACAGGTGACCATTGAGTATTCAGATGATCATAAACCCATCCGGATCGATACAATCGTCGTTTCGACGCAGCATGACGATTTTATTAAACCTGTCGATGATACATTAAAAGCAGGTAAAAAGGCTGATGAGGAGATGGCTTCCCAGATCAAACACGATATAATTAACATCCTGGTACCCAGGGTGGTTGAAAAGCTGGCTCCGGAAGTTCAGGTCCTGTTCAACAAAAAAATAAAATTTTTTATCAACCCGACCGGGAAATTTGTGATCGGAGGTCCGCACGGTGATACGGGCCTGACCGGAAGGAAAATAATTGTAGACACGTATGGCGGAAAGGGTGCCCACGGAGGGGGAGCTTTTTCGGGTAAGGATCCCAGTAAGGTGGACAGGTCGGCAGCTTATGCAGCCAGGCACATTGCCAAAAACATGGTGGCGGCAGGAGTTGCTGACCAGATGATGGTACAGATTTCCTACGCGATCGGCGTTACGGAACCCATGGGCATTTATGTGGAGACATTCGGGACGAAACATGTGAAGGAATCAGACGGCGAAATAGCCACTAAAATCAGGAATATCTTTGATCTAAGGCCAGGAATGATCGAAAAGAACCTGAAACTGAGAAATCCGATTTACCTTGAAACAGCTGCTTACGGGCACATGGGAAGAAAGAATGAAACCATCATCAAAAAATTCCTGCGACCGGTAAACGGGCTGGTCGAACAAAAGGAAGTGGAAGTCGAATTATTTACCTGGGAAAAACTTGATTATGTGGATGCGGTGAAAAAAGCCTTCGGAATTGCATAAAAAAAAAGAGCTCCGGGGAGCTCTTTTTTTATCATCTTCCTGTTTTCTTCTGTTTAAATCTTTTCAACTGCCTTTTAAGGCTTTCAATCGCCTGGTCTGTCGCGGCTTCAAAAGTTTTGTCCTTCTGTTTTACAAATAATTGTTCGCCGGGAATATTTATTTTAAACTCAATGGTTTTGTTATGGTTTTGATTGTCCTTTTCCAATCTCATTATGACTTCACCATCAACAATTCTGTCATAAAAAGTTTCAAGCTTATTGATTCTTTTCTGAATAAAATCTGTCAGCTTCTTGTCAGCATCGAAATGAATAGAATGCATTTGTAACCTCATAACCAATCAATTTTAAGTTAAAAATTAAGCTTTCGGATGTGCCTGATCAAAAACTTTTTTAAGTTTTTCAAGCGAATTATGTGTATAAACCTGAGTAGCGGCAAGGCTGGTATGACCCAGAAGATCCTTGACCGCATTTAATTCAGCACCTTTGTTTAATAAATGAGTGGCGAATGTATGTCGTAAAACGTGAGGGCTTCGTTTATCAATTGAAGTGAATAGATCAAGATACTTCCTCACTATCCTGTAGATCAGCATCGCATAACATTTTCCCCCATTATTAGAAACGATTAAATATTCGATTCCGTTACCATTAAATATTTCTTTTTTCAGGGAGATGTAATGATGGATAAGATTTATCAGCTCGGTATTTAAAGGAATGATCCTCTCCTTATTCCTTTTACCCAATACTTTGATTGAACAGTCAAAAAAATCCACATTGGCTGTACGCAGATTGATAAGCTCGGAAAGCCTGATCCCTGTCCCGTATAAAAGTTCCAGCAGGAGTTTATCCCTGGTCCCTTCAAACCCGGTTCCAAAATCATATTCATCAAATAATCTGATGATCTCATCCTCCTTAACAAAATGTGGTATTTTTTTACCCGATTTCAGTATCCTGATTTTCTGCGTGGGATCTCTGGAAATGGAATTCCTTTTCATCAGGAATTTATAGTAGGACCGGAGGGAAGCCACCTTGCGGTTGATCGATCCTGAGGTAAGACCGGATTCAACCAGCTGAACCATCCAGTCACGGATCATCCGGTGTTCGGCATCTTCCGTCCCCTGAGTTTCATAATGTGCCTGGATAAAGGAATCGAATTGGGTGAGATCCGTCTGATATGATTGTATGGTGTGCCGGCTGTATCTTTTTTCGTAGGTCAGATATTTCAAGAAAGAATCAATCATCGCATTTCCCATTTCTTACGGGAAATGTAACTTAATGATTCCTCAAAAGAAAGAAAAATTACTGATTTTCTTGTGACTGCATTTTTTGCCGGTACGCAGCTCTTATCCGCAGGTTCCTGTTTTTCACGGAAGGTTTTTCAAAAAATGACCGTTGTCTTATTTCTTTTAATACTCCCGTCCGTTCAAATTTCTTTTTAAACCGTTTGAGCGCTTTGTCAATAGACTCGTTTTCTTTTACATTGACTATGATCATAAATATCGTTTTATTTCAAAATGGAGTGCAAAGATAATGAATGTCTGCAAAACAAAAAATTAAAAAATAAAAGAAAAAATTGTAATATTGCAGGAATATTTATCACTCGGCATATAGTTTATGATTAAACTGCCGTTCAATAACAAATTGATATATTTAGAATTCCTAAAATTTTACTGCTGTGAAAATAACTGTTATCGGCACCGGATATGTTGGATTGGTTACAGGAACCTGTTTTTCAGAAACCGGGATTCAGGTTACCTGTGTGGATATAGATGAAGAAAAGGTAAATAAGCTTAAAAACGGGATCATTCCTATTTATGAACCAGGTCTTGATGTATTGTTCGACAGGAACATCAGGGATAAACGATTGTTGTTCACCACAAGCCTTGAGGAAGGCATGGAAAATGCTGAAGTTGTTTTCCTTGCACTGCCCACACCTCCGGGCCAGGATGGTTCGGCTGACCTGAAATACATTCTTCAGGTGGCGGATGATATCGGCCCGCTTTTAAAAAAATATACCATTATCGTCGATAAATCCACCGTACCTGTAGGAACTGCCCAGAAAGTAATCGAGAGGATTGGCAGAAATACTGAGGTGGAATTTGATGTGGTATCCAACCCCGAATTTTTAAGGGAGGGTGTAGCCGTAGAGGATTTCATGAAGCCTGACCGGGTGGTGATTGGGACGGAATCCGAACGGGCCAAAAAGATCATGAATAACCTGTACGGGCCCCTTGTGAGGCAGGGTAATCCCATCATTTACATGGACCTGAAATCTGCCGAGCTCACGAAATATGCAGCAAATGCCTTTCTCGCCACCAAAATCACTTTTATGAATGAAATTGCCAACCTATGCGAACTGGTTGGTGCAGATGTGGATATGGTAAGAAGGGGAATCGGGACGGATAGCAGGATCGGCAAAAGGTTTCTTTTTGCAGGAATCGGGTATGGAGGCAGTTGTTTTCCGAAAGATGTCCAGGCCCTTTCCAGATCCGCCGATGAGGTAAATTATGAATTTAAGATATTGAACGCGGTCATCGACATAAATAACCGGCAGAAAGTGAAACTGATTCAAAGGATTTCGGAATATTTCAATCATGATCTGAAAGGCAGGACATTTGCCATGTGGGGCCTTGCTTTTAAACCCTACACGGACGATATCCGGGAAGCACCGGCCATCGATAACATTCATCAACTGCTGGAATCGGGGGCCAGGGTGAAAGCTTATGATCCGGAAGCAATGGAAAATGTCCGTAAACTTTTTGGTGATAAAATCGAACTGGTGGAAGAGGAGTATACAGCCCTCGATCAAGCCGATGCCTTGATGATCATGACTGAATGGCCTGTTTTCAGAACCCCGGAATTTAACCTTATGAAAACAAAGATGAAAAATCCGCTTATTTTTGACGGGCGTAATCTATACGATCCGGATGTTATGAAAGAAAATGGATTTAATTATATTAGCATAGGCCGAAAAGAAATATATGTCTAAAAAAAGAGTTTTAATTACCGGGGCAGCGGGTTTTCTTGGCTCTCATTTATGTGACAGGTTCATTCAGGAAGATTATGAAGTGATCGGAATGGATAACCTGATCACAGGAAGCCTGAAAAATATCGAGCATCTTTTTAAGCTGAAGGATTTCACCTTCTATGAACATGATGTAACCAAATTTGTCCATGTTTCAGGTCCTGTACATTATATCCTGCATTTTGCCTCCCCTGCCTCTCCAATTGATTATTTAAAGATCCCCATCCAGACACTGAAGGTGGGTTCCCTGGGAACCCATAATCTCCTGGGGCTGGCAAAAGCAAAAAACGCTACCATACTGGTCGCCTCGACTTCCGAAATATACGGGGATCCGCTGGTCCATCCCCAGCGTGAGGATTATTGGGGGAATGTGAATCCAGTTGGCCCGAGAGGAGTATATGATGAAGCAAAAAGATTCCAGGAAGCCATGACCATGGCATACCATACCTTCCATGGGGTGGATACCCGTATTCTGAGAATATTCAACACCTACGGGCCGAGAATGAGGTTAAATGATGGAAGGGCTCTGCCTGCCTTCATTGGCCAGGCTTTACGCGGGGAAGACCTGACCGTCTTCGGGGATGGATCACAGACCCGTTCATTCTGCTACGTCGACGATCTGATCGAAGGGATTTACAGGCTGTTGTTAAGCGATTATGTTCATCCTGTCAACATGGGGAATCCTCAGGAAATCACGATCAAGGAATTTGCCGTTGAAATTTTAAAATTAACGGGAGTGGATCAGAAAATTATCTATAAACCCTTGCCCAAGGATGATCCCGCCCAGAGAAAACCCGATATCACCCTGGCAAGAAACCTATTTGGTTGGGAACCCAAAGTATCCCGCAGCGAAGGATTAAAGATCACCTATGATTATTTTAAAACACTCCCCAGGGATGCATGGTACGAGAGTGAACATTATGATTTCAGCAAATATATCAGAAAATAATTATTGTTGTTTATGAAAAAATTGTTAATTACAGGAGGGGCGGGATTCATCGGGTCCCACGTTGTCCGACGTTTTGTGACATCCTATCCGGATACCCAGGTGGTCAATCTCGATAACCTTACCTATGCCGGAAACCTGGAGAACCTGAAGGATATTGAAGGTCTTGAAAATTACTCCTTTATGAAGGGAGATATAACCGATGTTAAGTTTATCGATTCTTTATTCGAGAAAGAATCTTTTGACGGGGTCCTCCACCTGGCCGCCGAATCACATGTAGATCGATCTATTGTGGATCCGATGGCATTTATCAACACCAATATCCTGGGAACTGTAAATTTACTGAATGCGGCCAGAAAAAACTGGCGGAATTTCGCAGGTAAAAAATTCTACCATATTTCAACGGATGAAGTATATGGTTCGCTTGACGATAAAGGATATTTTACTGAAACCACCTCTTATGATCCCCAGTCTCCCTATTCTGCATCAAAAGCAAGTTCGGATCATTTTGTCAGGGCTTATTACAATACCTATAAAATCCCTGTAATTATCTCGAACTGTTCAAATAACTACGGTCCGAATCAGTTTCCCGAAAAATTGATCCCGTTATGCATCAACAATATCAAAAACAACAAAACTGTTCCGGTCTATGGTAAAGGCGAAAATATCCGGGACTGGCTATATGTGGAAGATCATGCCGAGGCCATTGATCTGATCTATCATCGGGGCAGCATCGGGGAGACCTATAATATTGGCGGCAACAACGAATGGAAAAATATTGATCTGATAAAACTGCTCTGCAGGATAATGGATAAAAAGCTCGCGAGGCCTGAACAGACATCTGAAAAGCTGATCGCCTATGTGACCGACAGGGCAGGACACGACCTGAGATATGCCATTGATGCTACAAAAATCAAGAACGAGCTGGGCTGGCAACCCTCCCTGACATTTGAAGAAGGTCTGGAAAAAACGGTGGATTGGTACCTGAAAAATTCAGCCTGGCTGGAACATGTCACTTCTGGTAAATACCAGGAATATTATAAATCAATGTATAACATTTATT
>JAGTVG010000450.1 GCA_018224645.1 Cyclobacteriaceae bacterium | reverse complement strand
GCCTCAATGTGCAGCCGTATGCCCGGTGGATTGTTGTGTTCCGGATCCTGATTATGAGGAGACGGAAGACGAACTCGCCACCAAAAAATCCTGGCTTCACGGTGAATAAACTGCTGCCGTCAGTGTAAATGATCCGTTTACTTCATTTTAGCCCTTTTGATCAGGTAGGCCGTTAATATCTTGTTGAAATCCTGGTTGATATCCGCTTCAATAAAATCAATCTTGAACTGCCCGCAACGGAGTTTCAGATCATAATAGTACTTCTTCATTTCCTTCCTGTACCGTTCCCTGATTTGCGAAGGCTGGAGTCTTAATTTTTCATTGGTTTCCAGGTCGATAAATTCATACGGTCTTTCTTCAAAATCGAATTCATATTCGGTTCTCGGGTCAGTTACATGAAAAAGCAGCACTTCATGCTGGTTGTGTTTAAGATGGTGCAGGGCTGTGATAAGCTGATCTATATTATGCTGATTATCAAACATATCACTGAAGATGATCACAAGCGACCGCTTCCGGATCTTGTTCGCGATTTCATGCAGGACGCTGGCTACCGATGTCCGTTTGGAAACCTGCCTGCTGTCAAGCATATGCTGTAGATGGATAAAAAGTTTATTCAGATGGGCCCCGGTTGATTTTACCTGGGTCTGGTTCTCAATATGATCGGAAAAAGTGCAAAGCCCGACAGCATCCCGCTGCTTCTGGAGAAGGTAGGCAAGAGCAGCAGATGACATGACGCTGAAAGTGATCTTACCGAAATTATCCACCGGATAATACATCGAGGAGGAGTTGTCGATGAGCAGGAAACACCTGAGATTGGTCTCCTCCTCATACCTTTTGGTAAACAGGCGGTCTGTCCTGGCAAAAACCTTCCAGTCTATGTTCCTCGTACTTTCACCCGTATTATATAAGCGGTGTTCGGCAAATTCGACCGAAAATCCATGATAGGGGGATTTATGCAGGCCGGTTATGAATCCTTCCACCATTTGTTTTGCAAGAAGGTCAATTTTACCAATTTTCCTGATTTGCTGCAGATCCAGTTTCACACGGTTTGTTTTTCTCTCTAATTGACCAAAGTATTAAAAATAATCGAGAGAAATGGTTTTTAGCAAGAAATAATGATCGAATTTTTCAGTATCGAATTGTATTTCTTCAGGAATTACTTGCAAGTTACACATGTATTGTACTATATTTAGTCCGATATTGAACGAGAATTTATCGTAAATCAACCAAAATAACAGGATTGTGGAAGAGAACAAGGAATCAGGAAAAAATGAGATCTACTCCCAAAGGGTTAGAGCAGGTAAGCGGACGTATTTTTTTGATGTTAAGGCTACCAGGTCAAATGATTATTATTTGACAATCACGGAAAGTAAGCGCAGGTACAAGGATGATGGATACTTCTATGAAAAGCATAAAATTTTTCTGTATAAGGAGGATTTTGAAAAATTTATCGAAGCACTTCATGCAACCATTGATCATGTAAAAACCGAACTGCTCCCTGAGTATGATTTCTCCCAGGTCACCGTATCAGAAGATGAAGGTAAACCCGACAAAGCTGACAGCGAGTTGAAATGGGATTGAGCATGGAAAGATTTCCCGTAAGGCCCTTGATGAAAATCCAGGGCTTTTTTATTTTTGTAGCATTCGATCGTTTGGCATGAAAAAGACCATTCTCTATATTATTCTGGGCTTATCCATCTTTATTTTTCTGTCCTGGTATTTTTCAAACATATTTTTTTACCTGGTCATATCGGGCATCATTGCCACGATTCTGCGGCCGCTGACAAATTATATCAACGGGACACAGATATTCCGTGTCAATATTCCCCGCGCTGTCGCCGTGCTTGTTTCATTTGCTACATTTATCGGGCTGATTTTTCTTTTTATTTCAATTTTCATCCCGCTTATCAGGGAACAGGTTGACCTGTTAAGCGATATCAATTATGAGAGCCTGTTGATGAAAATTTCAAAACCACTGGAGAACCTGGAGGAGTTCCTCATCAGGTATGGCATTTATGAACAGCCCAAGGGAACCCTCATCATGAATATCAAGGATGGTATTACTACCTTCATCAAGGAAGGAGGCGCCTATGATATCGGCCGGGTCATCAATAATTTCTTTTCGGTTGCTGGCAGCGTTACCATTGGCATCATCGCCGTGTTTTTCATCACCTTTTTCCTCCTGTACGAAAAAGGTTTGTTCCGGCGGACCATCCTTCGTCTTGTCCCGAACAAGTATTTCGAAGTTGTGATCACGGCCTTTTCGAAGATCGAAAAACTCCTGTCCAACTACCTGATCGGACTCCTTGTTCAGATGACGGCAATTTTTACCATTGCCACCATCGGACTTTCGGTTGTGGGGATAAAATATGCTGCATCAATCGCTCTTTTTGCTGCTGTGGCGAATGTGATTCCCTATCTGGGCCCGATTCTGGGCGCCATTTTCGGGATCATTGTCTCCATTTCCACACTTAATATGGCAGGACCCAACGAGATCCTGTTCATGGTTATAAAGATCCTGATCGTTTTTGCCATCGTTCAGCTGAATGATAACCTGGTTTTTCAGCCGATCATTTTTTCGAAAAGCGTAAAAGCCCACCCCCTGGAAATATTTATCATTATCTTTGTGGGCGCTACACTCGGGGGCATCATTGGAATGATCGCCGCAATCCCCGTTTATACGGTGGTCAGGGTGTCCGTCGCAGAATTTTCCAAAGGGTTTAAACAATATCAGATTTTTAAAACCTAATTAAAGCATGGGATTACGTTGTGGGATCGTTGGATTACCCAATGTGGGTAAATCAACACTTTTTAATGCCTTGTCAAATGCGAAAGCCGAAGCAGCCAATTATCCGTTCTGTACAATAGAGCCAAACGTGGGGATCATCACCATTCCGGACAAACGGCTGGATAAACTTTCAGAACTAGTCAAGCCTCTCAAAACGGTTCCCACTGTTATCGAATTCGTTGATATTGCCGGGCTTGTCAAAGGGGCAAGCAAGGGTGAGGGTTTAGGTAACCTGTTCCTTGCCAATATCCGGGAAGTGGACGCCATTGTGCATGTGATCCGGTGTTTTGAGGATGAGAACGTGGCACATGTCGATGGAAGGATTGATCCGGTCGCCGATAAGGAGATTATCGAGGCGGAGCTTCAGTTGAAGGATCTGGATACCGTGGAAAAACGAATCGTGAAGAAGGATAAGGTTGCCAGGTCGGGCGATCAGGCGGCCAGGAAGGAAGTCTCTGTGCTGGATGAAGCGAAAAGAACGCTTGAGTCAGGCAAAAATATCCGGGTGATGGATATGGGAAGTTATGAACGGCAGTTGCTATCCAGGGACCTGCAATTATTGACCTCCAAGCCAGTCATTTATGTGGCCAATGTGGATGAAAAATCAATCGGGGGGAATACACTTGCAGAAAAATTGCAGGAATCCATCAGGTCTGAAAGTCATGAGGTCGTCCTGATCAGTGCGGCATTGGAAGCTCAACTGATTGAGCTGGATAGAGAGGACAGTCAACTTTTCCTTGAAGAATTTGGACTCAAGGAGCCTGGATTGAACAAGTTGATCAGGATATCCTATCAATTGCTCAACCTGATCACTTTTTTTACAGCCGGAGAAAAGGAGGTGCGTGCATGGACGGTTAAAAAAGGATCAAAGGCACCCCAGGCGGCAGGTGTCATCCATTCGGATTTTGAAAGGGGATTTATAAGGGCGGAAGTGATTAAATATGAGGATTATGTTCATTTTGGCAGTGAACATGCATGCAGGGAAGCCGGTAAATTATTCATTGAAGGTAAGGAATATGAGGTGAAGGATGGGGATGTCATGCATTTCCGTTTTAATGTTTAGAAAATTTTGAGAAGTCCCATAAAAATTAAAATTATTATTAGGTAGATGAAAAGAAAAATTTGTAATTTGTATTGGTTTGTTGAAATTGCATGAATTAATTAAAAATTTTAATTATTTTGTAAAAACAATTTTTTAAGTTAGTGGTTTACTTTTTTATTAAAACCCATTCAGATAGCAAATTTTTAATAGCAATTTTTTTCAAATTAAATTTTTACAGATTTGAGAATTAGATTGATCTTTATACTAAAAAATAAAGGTGGATATGTTCCATTCCACCATCAATATTTACTTGCTCAGCTGATCAAGGGTATTCTGTTGAAAGGAGGCAAGGAGGAGTATTTTTATTTCACGGAATATAATTTTTCAGGGTTAAAGGGTCAGACCAAAATCAGCAGAAATGGATTACACTTTTTCTCCAGCCGGGTTACGCTGGTGTTTTCCTGTATGAACAAGGATTTTGTGGACTATTTTGTAAAAAATCTTTTCGATTTTCCTCAGGTGGAAATTGGTAATCTGACCCTGATTCCCGAATCAGTAGAGGAAGAGCAAATCCCGGTATTCGAAAATGTAACGAAATTCATATGTATTTCCCCGATCGTTCTGGCCACTCCGAAATTCAATGATCTCGAAGGAAAAAAGTTTATCCATCCGGAAACGGATGAATTTTCCGATCTGCTGTATGAATCAACCATGCTCAGGATCGCAAAATCAAAACTTTTCCCCGAGGAAAAGTTGAAGGATTTTTTCAAGTTCCAGATTGTTCCTGATCATAGTTATCTGAACAAGATAAAGGAAAGCCAGAAAAAATCTGCACGGATCTACCCGGTTTATGACCAGGATGTCAAATACGAGATCAGGGGATATACTTTTCCTTTCACGCTCTATGCCGCCCCTGAGGTCCAGAATTATGTGTTTATCCTGGGAATGGGCATGTTCACTTTCAAGGGATTCGGAATGCTGGATCTGGCCAATACCGATCCAACGCAGCGGACCAGGGAATACAAAATCGAAAATTATATCTGACAGCCCTGCCTACCGTTTTGAGGTAAAATTCACATAACCGATTACATATTCGGATATTTTGCCCTGGGGCCTGTAATAGACCAGGATCTCATATTCATTTCTTGTTTCGAAATGACTTCCTTCCACAACCCAGGGATTTCCGGGTGTATAATAAACATAATCATACCATCCCTGTTTCAGCTGGAGATTGGCCAGGTACCCCCCCAGTTCACGGTCATATTTCATTTTAAACGCCGGAAGCAGGTTATAATGGCTCAGTTTTCCATAGACATACACTTCAGACTGTAACGGCTCCTCCAATTGCAGGAAAAAATGGACATACGCATATTCCGCTTCAACGGCCGGATCGATACCATCGATGTCGGCAATGATATATCCCCCGTTCAGATCATCCCAAGCGCCATAAAAATCACCCCCTCTCGATTTATCCATATATAAGAAAGCGTCGATGCGGTCATCTTTCATCATCACCCGGTCGACATTCCGCCCCGGCGCCTGGACTGAATTCAGGTCGAAAAACCTGTATTCATTGCCTCCGTAAAAATTGTTTTCAAGATTGAAGTGCCGGTATTCCAGGAAATTGTCTATTTCCCTGACCATGGTAGGCTTCAGATCAAAGATGGCAGAAACCCATGATTGATTTTTCCTGAAGACCACTTTAATTTCTGTCTGGGGATTAAAAACTTCGAGCCCGGCATAACTGATGGTAAATTCAATTTGCTGGTGGGTCCTTCTCTCCTGGATCCCTGTCGAACGTTCCATCCATGGGGATACTTTCACCAACTGGTCATAAACGACAAACCGATTGCTCAGGATCAGATCATCCGGATCATCCCTTCCGTAAACGATGAGTAAATAATTTCCAGGCAGCGTTACGCGGGGAACCTGGAAGGTATAATGGGTGTAGGGAACCTTGGTATTGACCGAATATTCATAATCTGAAATTTCAAATTCGTTATACTGATCAAGATATTCAATGGAGATCAATTGCGAGGGTGTCCAGTCCCAGTTACAATGCAGGATTCTGGCCTGGAAATACCTGGCGTCCTTGTAAAGCTCATCGAATTCCAGGATAAGCTGGAAGCGCTCACGCACGTTGATCACTGCCGGTTCAATCATTGCACCCGGATATCCTTTGTTCACATAGAGCTGGACCGTTTTAATATCCTGATTATAAACCTTATCTTCATACATTAGATTATCCTGCTCCTGGCCCTGCGCGGATGGAATAACTGGCAGGAATAACGTAAAGAATGGTAATAATGATAAAATCAGGTAATTTTGAATGTCGTAATTTTTCATAAAGTAAAGATAAAGCTAATGGAAATAATATAATTATTTCCAACCAAATCTACAGGACTGGTGTCGTTGTAATGATAAAAGATGCCAAAATAATGCCGGGCATTGGATGAAAGAATTTGATCAACTTATCAAGGAGTGTATCAAAGAAGACAGGAAAGCTCAAAAGAAGCTTTATGATCTTTTTGCTCCAAGGATGATGATGGTTTGTTTACGATATTCAAAATCAATGGTGGAAGCCGAAGATATTCTTCAGGAAGCCTTTATCAAAATCTTCGGGAATCTGAAAAACCTGAGGGAGATCACCAATCTTCCGGCATGGATTAAGCGGATTGTGATCAATACGGCATTAAATTACCAGAGAGGGAAACTATACCTTTATCCAATGGCGGATGTAGGAAAAGTAAATTTATCCTACGGTGAAAATGTAGCCTTTTCTCACTTTCGTCAGGATGAGTTATTAAAAATGATCCAGGACTTACCACTTGGTTGCCAGGTGATTTTTAACCTGTTTGCCATCGAAGGATATACCCATAAGGAGATTGCAGAAAAGTTGAAAATAAGTGAAGGAACATCGAAATCACAGTATTCGAGGGCGAGAATTCTGTTAATGCATAAAATAGGGGAGGGAAGTAACGATAATTATGGAAAAGTCAGAAAATAAATTCGAGCAGGCATGGAAAGATCTTTTTAATGAGGCTGAGGCGCAGCCCAGGGAGGATGTGTGGACAAAGATCGATTCAGGATTGGCGAATCGTCAGCTCAGCCGGTACCGCAGCAAGTTATTAATTTACAAATTGCTTGCAGCGGCATCCATCATTTTTGCACTTGGGATCGGCTATTTCAGTAACCGTGATTTTTTCAGGGGCCAGGATCCAGGAACAATCTCCTCTTCTGAAACCATGGAATCGCGGGATGCAACAGTTTCCATAGATGAAAATGAAGAACCTGAAATACCGGGGCCGGATGTCGAAGATCCAGTGCCTGCACAAGAAAAGGACATAAATGACGCCACTGCCGCCAATGCCCGCCGGGAAGGTCAAATTGAAATACCTAAAGAGGACAGACATGGGGAAAGAGGAGCGGAATACGGGTTAACAGCCCCATCGGACCATGAGGAAATTTTGGCCGATAACCAGGAAAAAAGGCATTCAGAACCGGATTTATTGCCGTTGAGTGATATTTCCGGACAAAATGAACGGAGCGGACATGATCTGAACAGGGGCATGATGCCGCTGTTATCAGGCCGGTTTGGGATAATCGGCCAGCCGGATCTGACGATACAGGATCCGGCAAAAAAGAAGGATCCTTATGATGATGACTGGTTTGCTGTCTATGAGCAGACCATCGGGGATGAGCAGAAAGAGGAGGATAAACAGGAATTCTGGGCTGGTATCAATTTTTCATCCGGTATTTTTAACCCAAACATAAGTTATGGGAACAATTCGGCCGATTTCGCCAGCAGTCTCAATCCCCTGAATGGAGTCAATGATCTGATCGAGACGGATGCAGGAAGTTACTCCAATTTTACAAAAGCGGTCAGACCGGAAGAAACATCATTCAATTCGGAAGTTTCCTATGCATATGGTCTTCATGTCGGCTATCAGATCAGCCAGAAGTTCGTGGTACGTGGCGGGTTATCCTATTTAAACAGCAATGCTTCCACGAATATCAATTCCTACATCGACAACCCGGCATCCAACAGAAAAGTTGCATACCAGGCATTGAATTCCGTCACCATTGAAAGCGCCGGGGTAAACACGATAAATACGACATCTGAAGAGATCCGGATGAACTATTCCTATGAGTTCATCTCCCTGCCGGTGAGCCTTGGATATTTTCTTATCGACAAAAAATTTGAATGGATGCTGATAGCAGGACTTTCTACTGACTTTTTCCTTAAAAATACCTTCAGCGATACTGATGGCCTGTTCGAACCAACGGAAATCAAGTCCGGAAACGACTCCCCCTATAACAATTCATACCTGAACGGTACCGTGGGCACCATGTTCAGCGTATCATTTTCCGACCGTTACAGAGTGAGCCTGGAACCAACTTACCGGCTGGGTTTAACGGAATTTACAAAGGAAAATGCAGCAGGGATAAGCCAGCCTTCTTCGGTCTATATAACGGCCGGGATTTCCTATATTTTCAGATAGCAGGCTGAATTGAAAATGATAAAATATGATTAATCAATAAATTAAAGAATGAGAGATGAAAAAATATAGTTTAGGGATATTGGCCGTAATTTTCTCGGGAATTTTTCTGACTTTTTCAGGATGCCTTGAAAGTGAAGATGACGAACCAATGATTCTGATTTCAACCACGGTTTTTAAAGAAGATGCAGAAGGATGGGAAGCACAGTATGCAGAATATGAGTCTGGCCTTGAGG
>JAGTVG010000449.1 GCA_018224645.1 Cyclobacteriaceae bacterium | reverse complement strand
TTTACAGGTTCCTTCTCGGTGATTTAAAATCTGCCCGGTATCAGCATTCTTCCAAACTGCTGATCATCCCGGATGGCATCCTTGCACAGCTGCCTTTCGAAGCATTGATAACAGATTTGGGCGATACGACCTATATGGATTATTCAGGATTACCCTACCTCATCCGTGAGGCATGCATAGGCTATGCATATTCAGCCACGCTGTTGTTCAGTCCAAAAAAAGAATATAAAAAAAATGAAAACAACCTCCTGGCTTTCAGTTATTCCGGTTTGAATACCCTGGGAGAAAATACTATGCGGACCGGCAATGACATTGAATTGCCACATACAGCCGTTGAATTGAATGCGATCAAGGCAGTATTTCCAGGCAGGAACCAGTATTTCTTTGATGAAGAGGCCACAGAAAATGCATTTAAGGAGAATGCTCCTGAATATCAGATCCTGCATCTGGCCGTTCATGGATTTGCAGATACTGTGAACGGGGATGATTCCATGTTGAAGTTCAAACTGGGCAACGACACCATTAACGACAGCTATTTATACATGCATGAATTGTACGGAATGGACCTGAACAATACATTGCTGGCCGTACTCAGCGCCTGTGAGACTGGTATCGGAAAGGAATTCCGTGGTGAGGGAGTATTCAGCATGGCCCGTGGCTTTACCTATGCCGGTTGTCCGACGGTGATCATGAGCCTCTGGCCGATCGGGGACGAATACTCTGCCAGCATCATGGCCGGATTTTACCGGCTGTTGGAAAAGGGGAACAATGCTTCTGAATCCCTTCGGGACGCCAAATTGAATTTTATAAAAATGCAGGATGAATTAAGGACTCATCCTGCAAACTGGGCATCGTTTGTGTATTTAGGGGACGAATTTCAGTATCGGTCTGGAATAAACGGGATTCTCATTTTTTCAATTGCGGTTTTTCTTATTATCATCCTTTTTCTTTTCTATAAAAAAAAATTTCACCCCGTTACCTGAAACGGTTTCATTGATTTAGTGGGTTTATCCGGGATACCTGGAAGCCCCTTTGATTTTAAAATCTTCCAGAGCAGCCAATGAATCATCTTTATTTCCATGAAATATAGCTCCTGATTATTGATTTTTACTAATCCCGGAATGGCGATTGGTTGATTATATCATCCGTTACATTTACTTTTAATTTTGCTTAAACCTCATCGCTATATGCGTTTCTCATTTTTATCGTTTGGACAGTTCACGAACCCTATGACATTCGTTATATTTTTTTTAGTTATGTTCGTTCCTTTCGATTCCCAGGGTACCCCGGATGAACCGCTGAATGAAAAAGTGAACCGGAACGAATGGATCAGGAAAGGGGATTCGCTTTTTGTTTATCGGGATGATTATGAAGGTGCGGGTAAACTTTACCTTCATGCCTTAAGAGCAATTGAGGATTCAGATGAGGAATTGGCCGCCATATGTAAAATAAAACTAGGTAATGTTTATATTTCTCTGGAAAAATACCAGACTGCCTTAAACTATCTCAGCGATGCCAGAACTATAATCGATAACCTTAAAGATCCTGATAAATTTATCCTGCAACAGTATAATTTATACTTTGGAAAATACCTGCTGAGAAACGTGGAACTGGATTCGGCGGCAGTATATATCGACAGAGCGATCGATATTAATCGAGAATATTTCAGTCAGGATCAGCTCGGTCTTGCGGAAGGTCTTTTTTTCCGGGCAGAAATTTTCGATGATCAAAGCAATCACTCCCGCGCTGAAGAACTATATCAGGAAATTGAGTCCATTTATGATAAAATACTCGAAGAAAACCACATTCTTCTGGGCCGTTTATACGCTTATATGGGAAGATGTCTACGAAGTCAATTGGATTATACAAATGCAACAGATTACATTGAAAAGGCTATTTATATTTTCAGAATGGATTCTCTGAATAATCTCAACAGACTTGCCGTCGCTACTTTTTATCTGACCAGCATTTACAATAAGCAGAAAAAATATGAGAACTTAATTCCCCCGCTTGAAAGTATTTTGAAATTGATCAAGGATAATGTCCAATTGGAACGTTTCCTGCTTTATTATTATTCAAATCTGATTACCGCGTATATCCAAACAAATCAACTGGATAAAGCAAGAAATTATATTGATGCATACCATAATTATGTAACTTCTTCCGGGACCATAAGTCCACAGGATGAGGCTTTTTTATATTTTCACCATGGAGAATTTAATCTCCGGAAAAAAAATTATAATGAAGCCAGGGATTTTTTGAAAAGAGCATACAATCTTTTCAAGGAACAGGTAGCCACAACCAATGAATACATCAATTGCATTTTAGCTTTGGGCGATCTTTACATGGAAATGGACATGCCTGATTCCGCACTCTACCATTACCAGCTGGCTCTCATCGAAAATAGTGATGGTTTTAGCAATGATAACATTTATTCAAATCCGCATGCAAAGGATGATCCCAATCAACGGGACATATTTGAGATCATTTACCGTAAAGCCAGGGCTTTCAGCAAATACTATGTGTTAAAAGGAGATATTTCCTACTTAAAGGAAGCGTTACATATCTATAACCTGATCGATAAGCTGAACGATGAGGCCAGGAATTCGAACCTGAGGGATGCTTCCCTGCTGATCCTGAATGAGTATTTCCACCAGGAATACGAACGTGCCATCGACTGTGCCTATGAATTATTTTCAATTACAAGTGAAGATGCCTATCTGGACAGCGCTTTCAGGCTGATGGAGAAAAACAAATCTATGATCCTGTTCAAATCCCTTATGCTGGCTGAACGAAGCAGGTCCATCAATCTTCCCTATTCCATCAAAAAGCACGAAGACAGCCTCCTGATGTTAAATTTGGATTATGAACAGAAAATACGGCTTGAAATGGATAAAGACCTCCCCGATCAGGCAATAATGGATCAACTTGAAAACCAAAAATTCAAAATAACACAGGAGCTTTATAATCTGAAATTAAAGATTTCAAAGACGTTCCCTACCTATTATCAGATCCGGTATGATTCCATTGTCAAGGATCTGGATGATTTTAAGAATTTCTGCCTGAAAAAAGACCTTCTTGGTATCGAATATTTCTGGGGAGATTCCAATCTATACCAGATCATAACTGATGGGAATTCAACCGGTTTCTTTAAGCAGAAACAGAATAAGAAATTTCAATCCTCCCTTAACGATCTTTTATTACAACTTTCACATGGGATAGCCAGCGACTCGGTCGATATTGATTACAAGAGATTTAATCTCAATGCCCATGGAGTATATAAAGGATTACTGGGGAATTTAGCTTATGAAAAATTTGCAAATACGGATAACCTGCTGATCATCCCGGACGGGATGCTGGCACAACTCCCCTTCGAAGCATTGATTTCTGATCTGGGGGATACATCCTATACAGATTATTCGAATCTGCCATATATGATCTTTAATACATCCATAGCATATGCCTATTCAGTCAATGTATTGTTGAATCCTGCCAGGGATAAGAAGGATCAGGGGAGAAATCTTCTGGCTTTCAGTTATTCCGGATTGAATACCCTGGGAGAAAGTTTAAACAGGACTGGAAATGATTTCGAATTGCCTCATGCAGCGGTGGAACTGAATGCGATCCGGGAAGTTTTCCCGGGTAAAAACCGGTATTTTTTTGATGATGAAGCCACTGAACATGATTTTAAATTACATGCGCCTGATTATCAAATACTGCATCTGGCAGTTCATGGCGTTGCGGATATGGAAAACGGGGAGAATTCAAGGTTGATATTCAAACAGGGAAATGATACGATCGATGACAGCAGTTTATATATGCATGAACTCTATGGAATGGATCTGACGCATACACAATTGGCGGTATTAAGTGCATGTGAAACGGGCATCGGCAAAGAATTCAGGGGTGAAGGTGTTTTCAGTATGGCCAGGGGATTTATTTACGCTGGTTGTCCGACCATCATCATGAGTTTATGGCCTGTAGGTGATGAATTTTCAGCCGGGATCATGGCCGAATTTTACCGCCTGCTTAAAAAGGGGATAATTGCTTCAGGAGCCCTGCGGAATGCAAAACTGAATTTCATAAAAAAGCAGGATGAATTCAGAACTCATCCTGCCAACTGGGCATCATTTGTGTATTTAGGGGAGGAATTTCAATATGAGGCTGGTTCAAACAGGGTTATCATTTTTTCGGTTCTGATTTTCCTCATCATCAGCATATCTTTATTTTTTCGGAAATACATTCGTTCCAGATTCACCGGTTAATTGAGTTTTTCCAGGATCTTTACAGCCTCATCATGCTTATGCCTACCCTGGGTTTCCAGTTCTGTCAACAATTTTTTAGCCTCCTGCAGGTTTTCCTGTTTCAGATAACATAAGGCAAGGTACCATTTGGCATTCACCACGAATCCAGTGTTTGCTTCAATGACCTGTTGAAACAGCGGGATGGCATTTTCAGTATCACCCAGGGCCATATAGGCATTTCCCATGTACAGCCAGCGGGATACGGGATCGATGGTCTTATCCAGCGTTTCATTCTGCAGACTTTTGAAAATATCGAGGGCGTTCTGATAATCCCCTTGATCATAGTATTGAAAAGCCCGCTGTGAAAGTTCTGCATCACTATTCTCGATCGATCTTTTGGTTCTGGATTCGAAATTTTCCAGGGGTTCAAAATATTGCGCATACAGTTTCCCGGGATCCGTTCCGAAATCCCTGGTGGTCAGTACAAAGGTGGCAACGAACAGCAGGGTTATGACCGCAGCGATCGCTACTTTATATTGCATCATTCTCTCCATGAGGATGACTACCGGCGTTCCGGATTTCCTGTTTTCCGATTTCTGAAAAGGCAATGTTCTTTCCAGATTCGCCAGTTTTTCCTCGAGGGTTGTTTTTCTGGCAGAGATGCGGATGCCCTCCACCAGGCGATCCATCTCAAAATACAACCGGTGAAATTCCGGATCCCTGTTCAATTTCTGATTGAACAGTTTGAGCTCTTCAGGATCCAGGTTATCATCCAGGTATTTCTCGATGAGATCAATATTTTCCTTATTGGTTTTCATAATGTTTGTCCTCCCGATTTTTTTAATTCTTCCAGATAAAGTCTCCTTAATCTGTTTACACATTTATATTTTAGGTTTTTCGATGTAAATCTGTTTTTATAGTTCATTTTATCGGCAATTTCCTCCATGGAAAGGCTATGGAAATAATACAGTTCCAGTAAACTTTTACATGGTTCCCCCAGTTTTTCCAGGCATTTTTCAACAAGCTGCAGTGATTCTTCATAAAGATCGTCATCCCATTTTCCGATATCAGCAATCCCCTGTTCCTGATTTTCCTGCAGATACCTGTATTTCACTGCTGCCTTTTTCTGTTCCAGGGCTTTATGTTTTCCGATGGCAAACAGGTATGTTTTCACACTGCTGTTCAGCACACTCAGTTTTTCGTTTTTTATATTTTCATAAAAGGTGATGATGGCAAACTGGTAAATATCCTGGGCATCTTCCTCCGAACAATTATACTGGGTGGTGATCCAGTTCACAAATTCAACTTTGTGCGCCTTGTAGATGGCTTCCAATTGCGCTTTATCTCCGTTTCTTATTTTCTCGATTACCACTGGATCTGCTTTTGTTTCTGAACTTAATGGATTTATGCGATCCAGGTAACCCTTGTATTTTGAGAAAATTTTTGTCATTTAATGCAGAAAAAAAGTTGAAATCATTCTTCTAATATAAATAATATTGTTCAGTGTTAAAACAGGGCCTTTTTTTTAACTATTCAACAGGTGAATACCCGGCGAAATGATCATTCCATTATTATTCAACGGGTTACCAGTTCTCAGATGAACCATTAATGCACATAAATCAAACATCAAAACCAAATTTTGCAAACCTAATCGATATAAAAATGAAAACGTTATTCACAACACTCGTACTGATGATCCTGTTAAATCCGGGTACGACCTGCGCACAGGGATCTATTTTTGTTAAAGGACAGGTCTGCAACGGCCTGAATCATATGGCCCTCAGGGATTGCCATATTTATGTCGATGGAAAAGTCGCCGGGACCATTTCCAATGAACAGGGTGAGTTTGAAATCGAAATTCCAAAAAAGTATTCGGCCAAGTCGCTTAACTTTTCACACATCGGGTTCGAAACCTACAGTATACCGATCGCAGAAGTTCAAGATAACTTCATCGATGCCAGGCTGGTGGAATCCCCGATCCTGTTAACTGAGGTAGTTATTCTGCCTGAGGATGACAGAATTGTAGATCATGTGATTGCCTCGGTAAGGAATGAATTCAGCAATGAAGAAGATATGCTTGAGGCATTTTATGAAGTACTGCTTAGAAAAGATAAAGATCAGCAGATCATAAGAAACGTGCTGGCCGCTAATTATCATGAATGACAGAAAATGAAGCCCACGCTTCGATTCACATCCATGGAAACAATCAATGACAACAAAAAATCAATAAAATGGAACTGATTCAATTGGATAGCCTGATCAACCTGTTGGGAAGAATGGCCGTAAATTTTACGGCCGCTTTCCTGCTGATTTTCGGGATCTATAAGACCTCAAGGAAAGGAAAATCCTTCCTGTTCTCACTATTTATGTTCAACCTGATCATCTTCATCATGGGCAATATGATCAGCAACACGGAATGGACGGTGGGTGCAGGATTGGGGTTGTTTGCCATATTCACAATTCTCCGTTACCGGAGCGAAACACTGCAACTGAAGGAAATGACCTATCTGTTTATTCTCATTGCCATCGGTTTTATCAATGCCATTGGCAATACGATCAACTGGACCGAGCTGATCCTGTTGAATCTTTCCGTTGTCGGGCTATCATCCTGCCTGGAAAGGACCTGTTTAAGCAGGCTCCTGATCTCAAAAAAGATCAAATACAATGACCTGGCACTGATCAGGCCGGAACACCGTCAAGATCTCGCTCAGGACGTATATATGAAAACCGGGATCCGGGCGAAGGAAATTGAAGTCGAATCCATTAATTTCCAGGACAACACGGTTAACCTGATCCTGTATTACCCGGAGGTCCTGGCCAGTCCTTTGAAAAGGCGTGAAAAGATGCTCACAGATCCGCTGGCAGAGACCGGTGCGGAAGAAAAAATAAAATTCCTGGACAACACAAGGGGCCTGAAATATAAGATTTATGAAAAATAAACGGGTATACGGCGGGTGCGGAAACTTATGAATTTTGTTTGGATATAAATAACATATTCTTAAATTTCATATTCAACAGCAATTTTACACCATAAATAACATTATCATGCCAGGCAAAGTCATCGAACCCAATCACAATGTAAGAGAAAGAAATTATGGTGTTGTGTACGTATATAATGAAATGTCTGTTGAAGAAGGGCTCTACATCTATGATAAAATGAAAAGGGACGGAACCAGGGGATTATTGGCGGGAGATATTATCGGCATTTGCGGACCCGTTGAAGAAGTAGATCCGGAAGAGCTTGATAAAAGTGAATTACTGCAATTCTGCCAGATCAGCGGCAAAATCAAGTTTAACGGCATTTTAACCAATGAGGGAAATGCTCCGGTCATCCGAGTCTTCCGACAAAGGATAGGCGATGTGGATGAAATTGAAAACATCATTACCGGCTTGATCGAAGAGGGAAAGTTACCAACAGATTTTGAGGATATGAGTGAGGTTTCAAGCTGATCAATTTCGGGATCCGGGCGAAGGTAGGATTAATTATGTTCCGGCATTCCTCAGTGTCTACTGCAGTTGAAATTCAGGACGAACAATATTTGCAGAATTTACAAAAAAAATTCTGGGTGATCCCGGAACTTATATCTGCTTATCATACTAGACTTTGTACAAAATCCAAAAAAATCCTCGCAGTTATGAGGCCTCTGATCCATTCTCCACCCAATCATCGGTTAAATAATCATTTATTTAACCAGTTTTGATTCAAATATTTAATTCAACAAATGTTTTACTTAAAAATTTACGAAAATGGCAGTAGGAATATTCAGAGACCCGAAAATGAACCAGCGAGAAAGAAATTACGGTATTATCTGGTCAATAGATAAATCGGAAAGTTACTTCTACGCAAAAGGAGAGGATGACTGGACCAGGTTAGCCCTCTTTGGTGAAGTCGCAGAATACGATGATAAATCTGTTGAACCACCTCTGGCAGATGTTGAATCTGAAGATTATGAGATTAAGGGTACAGTTGAGCTTGTTGAATCATTGAGAGATGATGATAAATCGCTTCAGATATCTCCTGTTTATACCAGGATAGGCAGGAAGATCAATGATAATGAAAGAAGACAGGCGATCAGGGATGCCATTGAAAATGGACTTGAGTCGGATTTTGATTACCCGCCATCCAATACAAAGTAATCAATGGCATGAGTTTTTCTGCCTCTCGATCAATTGAAAGGGAAACGGATAGGTCAGGGGTAATAATTCGCGTATTCAATTATTACCCCTTCCTCCTGAATCCCGGGCAATATATAATCAGTCTTTAACCTTAATCCTCATACTATGTCTGTCGGAATTTTTAGAGACCCGAAAATGAATCAGCAGAGAGAAAGAAAAATAAGTGGTGCAATTATTGAAAGTCAGCACGAACTAAAGGATACTGGTGTAATAATAAATCCAGAGAAGACTGAAATAGATAAAACAGGAGAAAAACTCCTGAGAAATGATGGTTGGAGATATATTCAAAATTTGGAATTTGATGATTTAGTTGGTGTTGAAGAAAAAGGAGGAAAAGGGGGCAAGAGTGAATTAAAAGTAGCCGGATTATTGGGAGTGGGAGCGGAATTAAAATAAGAGAGCATTAATCGCCTTTTCGAGGCGGAATTCCATTTCAGTGCCGTCCACCCTTCTGCTCATGAATTATAAAAATTTATCTCCCTTCCCTTTCCGCTGCTTTTCTTCTTTCATCCCGCTCTTTCATATAATCGTCCAGTTCTTGTCTGGACAAAGGTAAATCTGGATATTTATCCAGCCATTCCTTAAAATCCCTCTCAAATACCTCATCATCTACCACAAAAGCTTCATTGACATATTCATATTTATTTGTCTTCATACAAAAACGGGTGAATTCATCATAAAGAGCCGTAAATTCTCCGGATATTACTACTTTCTGTACCAGGTGAGGTGGAATAAAAGCTACCCCGGTGGTTTTGGCAAGAACAACATCACCCGGCAAAACCGTAACCCGGCCTATTCGAATGGGTGCATTTACACTGGCAATCATCATCTGGTTAATTGCGGATGGATCTGAACCTCTGATCCAGGCATTAAATCCTTCAATCTGTGATAAACCCTCTACATCACGCACGGATCCATTGAATATAACTCCTTTTTTTCCCGCTCTGTAAATAGCATTTCCAAGGTTATCCCCAATCAGTGTGCCCTCTATTATTTTTCCATAACTATCGGCTACATAAACATCACCATCCAATAATTTTATAATGGGTGCATAGTTTGTAACGGGTGTTTTGGTACCCTCCTTTTCTGCCTGTTTCTGGACATAATTGTCAAAATCCTTCCTCAAAGGCATAAATTGTGCAGTTACGACGCGTCCGGTCATTACCTGGTCCGGGTGTAAAATTTTCCAGCCATTTTCATAAGTACCTGAAAAATTTTCAAATTGATTCTGATATCCGTTCCTGCGCAACGTGCTCCATACTTCTTCCATGGAAAGAGTCTTTAATCTTTCCAGGAGTTCATCAGAAACTTTGGGTCTTCCATCCGGTGTCCGTTCACCTTTCCATTCAGATGTTAATTCCTTAATGGTTTCTGGCTGCCAGACTACATTTTGTGGTGTTGAATCAAAAGAGAGTAAAACCAAGGCAAAAAATAATAAAAATATCTTTTTCATATCGTTCTATTTTTTAATAAGGCTTAAGATTCATTCAGTTATTTATTTACAAATTACGGATTATCTTGAGGTCAATTGCTTCAAAAAGATCCTATCAACCAGATCCTTGAATTTTAACGTACTGTAAATAAAAATTGTATAAGCATCCCTGTATATCATCCCCCTGAAAAATTGACCCCGTTTTATCCCGGAAAATCAAAAAAAGCCTCCAAATAACCTGAGAGCTCATTTCAGTGATCCGCCCGGGATACAAACTCACATATAAAAACCCACAGCAAATCACGTTAAATAACGTTTAAACCAACATTATTAATAGCAAATAACAGTAAATAATGACGAAAAACGTTGCATTTTCGTTGCATT
>JAGTVG010000448.1 GCA_018224645.1 Cyclobacteriaceae bacterium | reverse complement strand
TTCAGGCTTTCCAATCCCATAAAACTGCCCGGGATCCCTTTGGCTGCACAGGTAACAATGACGGTTTGTGCCAGATCTGGAGAATCGCTGAAATCAAAATTCATTTCAGGGAGATTTGATTTTTTTGTAAGCAGAACGCCCGGTTCTTCAAAACTGCTCCTTACCCCCAGATCATTCATGATCATGGAAATAACCCTGTCTCCCTGCAGGCTTTCTTTTTTATGGCCGGTCAATACAAAGTTGGCATCCTCCGCAAGGGCTACCATGGCATACCAGTAAGATGCTCCTGACCAGTCAGGGTCTACCCGGTATCCGGCGGCTTGATAATCCTGGTGCGGAATAAAGATGCTGTTTTCCGACCATTCAGCCCTTACGCCATAATTTTTCATCAGGCCCAGTGTCATATTTATATACGGCCGGCTTCCGATTTTACCCTTCAGGTTGATGGTCAATCCATTTTCAAGCTTTGGTGCAATCATGAGCATGGCGGATATGAACTGGCTGCTGACATCCCCGCGCATGCTGATTTCCTGTCTTCCGCCGGGTTTGAACCCCCGAATATGCAGTGGCGGGAAACCCTCCCGGCCGGTGTAGGCAATGTCGGCACCGACCGCCCGCAAGGCATCAACAAGGATACCGATGGGCCTTTCGCACATCCGGGTGGTCCCTGTGAGTATTTTCTGCCGACCGGTGACTGATAAATAGGCGGCCAGGAAACGCATGGTGGTACCCGCATCCAGAACATCCAGTGTCTTTTCCTCTGAGTTCAGCAACCGGCGCAGGGTCAAGGTATCCCTGGCCGTGCTGAGATTTTCGACCGTATGGCTTTTTCCCGCGAGTGCCTCCAGAATCAATGCCCTGTTGCTTTCACTTTTAGAGGCAGGCAACACAAGGGAAACCAGGGCAGGACGGGGATTTTTATTTATTTGTACAGATTGCAAATTTCAGGTTTTTTATTCAAAATTATTTAAAATTTCAAGGAACCGCATTAGAAATAAAGTAAAAGCGTAAACTCTTTTGGTCATGTGTTAATAATTTCAATATTTCAAGAAAAAATATAACTTTTTTATTGTAATTTGGAAAAATAAGTTGTAAACTAGTGGCAAAACTCAGCACTATGACTAACATGCTAAGATTATTTACCCTGGTTGGCGCGGGTGTGGTCCTGGGCTCAATGGCAGGTAGAATTATACGGACAGAGAAAATCAGTTTAACCAGAATGATTGGATTCTATATGGGGGAGGAAAAACAGCTGATGGATAAGACTCATATGGGAAGTCCCGCCAGAACAGATGAACTGGATAACTATTTTATCTGATTGACATATACCGGCGTAAGGCCTCCTTCATTTCCAACCGGCTGACGGGGATATTATAGGTTGCCTGCCCGATCCTTTTCAATAAGGAAAAATTAATGATCCCTTTTTCATTCTTTTTATCCTGTATTGAAAGATCAATGAGAGGCTCCAGGTCTTTTTCCGATATTGGGATCTTATCAAATACGGAAATAATAAAATTTTCAATTTCCGAAACCTCATTACCGGGGATTCCCAGCTTATCCGCGGAAAGATAACTTTCCATGATCATGCCGGCTGCGACGGCCTCGCCATGCAACAAATGGTTTCCCGGGTGCGTAAGAAAATAGGATTCGATCGCATGACCCAGCGTATGTCCGAAATTCAGGATCTTTCTCAGCCCTTTTTCAGTCGGGTCCCCTGCAACGATCTGCTTTTTTATTTTTATGCTGTGTTGTATGTGTGATGGCCAATCCTGTGCTGAAAATTCATGTTGTGCAATCCCGGGCCAGTATTCCGCATCGGATATCAATGCATGTTTTATGACCTCTGCAAACCCGGAACGTAATTCCTTTTCCGGTAAGGTATCTAGAAAGACCGGATCACTCATCACATGATCAGGCGTGCTGAAAACACCAATATGATTTTTATACCCAGAAAAATCAATTCCAAGTTTACCCCCGATACTTGCATCCACCTGCGCCAGCAGGGTAGTCGGAATATTGATGAAGGATATCCCTCTTTTAAAAGTAGCAGCACAAAATCCACCCATGTCGCCGATAACACCACCCCCCAGGTTGATCAATAATCCCTGCCTGTCAAAACAGGCTTCCGTAAGCAGTTGCCAGATCAATTTGCATGTATCCAGGTTTTTATTCACCTCACCGCTGGGAATCTCAATGACCACTGCATTTTCTAAAAGTTCATTGATATGCGGGAGGCAATGCTGACGGGTATTTTCATCCACCAGCACAGCAATTCCGGAGAAAGAATGTTCCTGAAGGTATTGGCCTAAAATGTGACGTATGTCGTTCGTAATAACAACACGATCAGGAGACATCTTTTGTTTTCTCTGTTTCCTGATTCATAATCAAGGTCTGCCGTCTGATCGAGTTTTCATGGATCATTTTAAATAGTTCATCCATGAATTCAGGATCAAGCCCCAGTTTTGTGGCCCAGTCATGCCTGGATTCTGAGATTTCCTTCCAGCGGTTCTTCTGGAAAATGGTAACGTTATTGTCGCGTTTGAAAAAACCGATCTGGTCGACCAGTTTCATCCGGTTCGAGATCACTTCATACAATTCCTGATCAAGTTGATCAATTTCCTCACGTAATTCCTCGAGATGGCTGATGAATTCCTTGTTTTTGGAGGTTGGATTCCGGAATTTAATCTGGTTCAGGATTTCTCCCAGCCTGTCCGGCGTGATCTGTTGTTTGGCATCGCTCCATGCATCGTCGGGAGCCCTGTGGGTTTCGATCATCAACCCGTCAAAGTCAAGGTCTGCTGCTTTCTGGGAGAGTTCAAGGATCATGGTCCTGTCGCCGGCGATATGGCTTGGGTCACAGATCAGGGGGATCTCTGTCAGGTTTTTTTTCAGATCGAGCGGTATCCGCCACTGGGGTACATTCCGAAACCTTGTTTTCTGATAAGAGGAAAACCCGCGGTGAATGGCCCCGATCTTGGTCAGGCCGGCCTGGTGCAACCGTTCGATGGCACCTATCCACAGAGAAAGATCCGGATTGATCGGGTTTTTTACAAAAACGGGAATATCCATCCCACGCAGGGAATTCGCTATTTCCTGTACGGTGAAAGGGTTGACCGTAGAACGGGCGCCGATCCACAGGATATCGACGCCATGGTAAAGTGATTCTTCCACATGATGCGGATTGGCAACCTCCACGGCAAATACCACATTGAATTCCGCCTTGATATCCCTGATCCATTTCAGGGCGCTCAATCCTACGCCTTCGAACTGATTTGGCCGTGTACGGGGTTTCCATACGCCAGCCCGGATGGTATTTATTCCCAGGTTACTGATCGCCTGGGTTGTATCCCGTAATTGTTCGAACGATTCGGCGCTGCATGGACCCGCCATGATCAGGGGCCTTTTATAATGCCCTCCCCAACTATTGAGTCCTTGAATTTCCATCTAAAATATATTTTTAATTATAAAATCCTGTTTCTTTGTCCAATATAAACCTGAGAACCATTTTTTAAGCATATGACAAATGCAAACATTATTTCCTTCGACGACACTTCCATAGCTTTTTCTTCTAAATCCGATAAAGAACTCCGTAAAAGCTATGCCCTTTTCGCCGTCATGGACAAAAATTTAATCGTAAAATTAGGTACTATTTTC
>JAGTVG010000447.1 GCA_018224645.1 Cyclobacteriaceae bacterium | reverse complement strand
GGGAAGGACGTGTGGCGGATTGGGTTCCTGTTTTTGGGGGTGATTATATGGCCCTGTGGCCGATCTTCAACATTGCAGATGCTTCCATATTCACCGGGGTCACCATCATCCTTATCCGTCAGAAGGTCTTTTTTGTCGACAATAAGGAAGAGGAAACCCTCAAATCCGGGAAAGTGACCAAGCTGAAATCCCCAACTGAGATCTGAATCAGCCTGAAATTATCGTTAATTTCGAATCAAGGATCCCAAGGATCCTGTTGATCATCTTTTCCACCTGATCATAATAGCTGCCGCCTCCCGGAGGCAAATGGCTTTGCGAGAATTTTTCCTTGATCTCATTCAGTAAAGCCTGGAGCGGATACATCTTGAGCAGTTTAATATTGGATTTCATACTGTGGCGTATCCTTCTGAATTCATCGAAATTTTCCTCGGCCAGGGCAATCCTGATCAGTTCCAGATTTGTTCTGAATTCCCTGATGAGCTGGCGGATATACTGGCTGTACTGATCAGGGACCTCCTCATACAGGTAGTCGACCTGCTGAAATTCGATGAACTGGATACCTGCCGGATCAACAGTCACCTCCGGATCGTCATTCATCTCACTGGAAGATCCTTCATTCCTGCCCTTTTGATGCCATCTGCATATCTTCTCAAGCATGATTTTCGGATCGACCGGTTTTGACAGGTAATCTTCCATGCCAGCTTTATATATGTGTGCTAACGTGGAATCGGAAATGTCACCGGTGATCGCCAGGATCGGTGTATGAACACCGATACTTCCTTCTACCTCCCGCATTTCCCTGGCGATTTCAAAACCATTCATGCCCGGCATCTGCAGATCCAGGAGTATCAGGTCATAGGAGTTTTTCCTGAACAGATTCAGGGTTTCCTGACCATTATCGGCAGTATCCAGCTGGAACTTCCATAGATCAGCATATCCCTTCATCAGGAACAGGTTTGAATGTACATCATCGGCATAGAGAACATTCAAAGATTCCATCAGCCGGATACCTTCACCGATCTTTCTCCGCTCCTCCTCTGCATCGGATGATTTCTTCAGCTTTTCAAAGGGAAGCGTGATCATAAAAACGGATCCTGTCCCGGTTCTGCTCTGTACCTGTATGGATCCTTCCTGTAAATCCACGAGTTGTTTTACGATCGCCAGGCCCAATCCGGTTCCTCCGTATTTGCGTGATATATCCGGCTCACCCTGTTCAAAAGGCTTGAATATATCCTTTATCTTTTTTTCGCCGATCCCGATCCCAGTATCACTGATCCTGAAATCAATCCAGACCGTTGAACCCTCTGCTTTATTTTTCGTGACGGAAATACCGATCTCCCCACTTTCCGTAAATTTCTGTGCATTACTGAGAAGATTGTTGAGTATCTGAGACAACCTCTTTGAATCACCATATACCATTACCGGAAGATCTTCTTCAATATCGAGGACAACATTCACCCTGGAGCTGTCCATCTGCAATTTATAACTGTTGTAAATATTTTGGATTATTTCCCGCAGATTGAAATCAGACCGTTCAAAAACGATTTTCCCTGCCTTGATCTTTGAAAAATCGAGGAGATCGTTGATAAGGCTGAGCAGGTTATCAGCAGAAAACTTCATCGTATGAATAAACTTTAACTGATCAGGCCGTGGATCCTGTTCGAGTAAAAGATAGATCATGCCGATAACCACATTCAACGGGGTCCGTATTTCATGGCTCATCATGGACAGAAAATTTTCCTTGGCATTCAATGCTTCCTCCGCCGTTCGTTTTGCACTGAACAACTCTTTGTTGATCTTAACCGCCTCTGTGATATCCCTTACGATCCCGATAGCTTCATCCCCCGTGATAGCGATCATCCTGGCCTCATAGTATTTCTTTCTGCCACTGACCTTTAAATGGTATTCACATTTTTCAACATTCCGGCTATCAAAGGTTTGCTGGAGACAGTCATACAGTTTCAGATATTCACTTTGCGGAAATGCTTCCTGGATATTCCTTCCTTCAAATTCCGTGATGTTGGTGATGCCGAAATCAGAGGATTCACCTGCCATGATCTCCAGAAAATCACCGATCCTGTCAACACGGAAAAACAGGTCGGGAAATGCATCAAATATGGCCTTAAAATTTATCAGGGTTCTTCTGAGCTGTTCACTGGCCTCCTTGCGGTCGGTAATATCCGTGACAGAACAAACGATCCTGTATGGCTCACCCTGTTCATAGAATATTTTTCCCCTTCCGAGTACCCATAACAACACCCGGTGCCGGTGGATCATCCTGAACGTTTCTTCAAAATAGGATTTCCCCTGCCGAATATTCGTATCAATCGCATGTTTTAATTCCTTTCTGTCTTCATCGGCAATAAGCTTTTCCCAGAAAAAGGCATTATCAATGATTTCATTACCCTTGTATCCAAGCAGGTTTTTCAGACTGTCGTCAACGATAAGCTGATTATCCCCGAAGGAATAATCCCATATACCGGTATGCCCCGCTTCCACGGCAAGCTGATACCGTTCCTTGATCTTTTCAACCTCCAGCTGATTCCTGATACGGTCAGAAATATCCCTTATGTTCACAATGGATTGGACAATGCCTCCCTTTTTATCATATTCCCGTCTTGTGATGATCTCGGCCCACACCTGTGAACCCTCCTTATGGTTGAGCCGTAACCGGTTAATATGAAAATTTTCCCGCTGATCCAGGCTGTTCTGCCAGGATTCCATGTATGCCGGCCTGTCCCCGGCACCGATGCAGTCGAAAAATGTATTGATCTCTCCTGGTTCATATCCGAAAAGCTGAAAACAGGATGGACTGATATAGGTAATCTGATGATTACCGTCGAGACGTATGATCACATCGCTGGAATTCTCCGCAAGATACTGATACATCGTCTGGCTTTCCTGCAATTTTTCAAGCGCCAGCTGATGATCGCTGATATCCCTCGATGTAAAAATAATGTTCCTTATTTGTCCTGCTTCATCGAATAAATTCCGGATCTGGGATTCAATCCACCTGAAATCCCCCTGCTTGTTTTTAACCCTGTATTTGATCCTGTAATTTTTTTCCTTCTTCCTGGTTTTCTTCTGACGGACAACCTTAAATCTGCGCAGGTCATCAGGATGAATCAGATCATCCAGGGTATCGATATGCATGAAATCATCTGGTTCATATCCCAGCAGTTCCCTGAATGAGGGGCTTTGATACAGAACATTTCCATCCGGATCAAGCCAGGTAACAACATCCAGGATGCCTTCAGCCAATATCTGAAATTCTGAAAGCTCAGACTTTGATTTTTCGGAGAGGTTTCTGACATGGTTATTCCCGGACAATGTAACAATTTCAGGAAGTATTTCATTAATGGCCGGTTCCTCCTTAGGTTCGAGCACGAACCAGAAATACTCCTCTTCAGCCTGCAGAAGCCGGTAGGCCCGGATCCCGATATGCCTGTCTGGAACAGCATCATTTTCCAATTTCTGGAAAGCCTGGAAGGTGTCCTGCCGGTTCTGGCCGGGAATAAATAGATCCTTTACTGCCGGAAAAATGGCAGTAATGTTTTTGCCCTCCCATTGGCCACTTTTCAGATCCAGCATTTTTTCTGAACTACGGTTAAAGCCCAGTATGCTCCCGGTTGAATCTGTTGCAATTGATGGCTGCTGATTCGCTTGCAGGAACGAACGTAAATCGATCATTCAATATAATTCTAATCCTTCTACTATATAAATTTCTGGAAGCCAGGAATCTATCCAACGAAAAAATTGGATTATTCTAATATAACCAACTGCTTATAATAATAAAAATTGTATCTTTCCTTGAAAGATAATTAAAAAAATATTCTAACCGCCTAAATTTGAAAAAAATATTCTGCCCCGGAATAAAATATTAATACCCATGATACAATCCGCTGAATTCCCGAATTTTTAACTATTTCACCCATGACTTTCCCCTAATGATTATCTTTGCCAAAATTTAAGGTTTTATGACGACCCAGAAGATGTATAACCGGTACACGATTACTGCTGCCCTGCCTTATGCCAATGGTCCGGTTCATATTGGTCATCTTGCAGGGGTGTATATCCCTGCTGATATTTATACCCGTTATCTGAGGTTGAGAAAGAAGGATGTGATATTTGTATGCGGTTCCGATGAGCATGGGGTTCCCATAACCATCCGTGCAAAAAAAGAAGGCGTTTCTCCCCAGGAAGTGGTGGATAAATACCACCAGCTGAACAAAAAGGCATTTGCGGACCTGGGCATCAGTTTTGATATTTACGACCGTACATCCTCCCCTGTACATCATAAGACTGCAGCGGATTTTTTCAGTAAACTGCACAAGGAAAATCTTTTTGTTGAAAAGATATCGGAACAATATTTTGACAGGGAAGCAGGCCAGTTTCTTGCCGACAGGTATATCATTGGTACCTGCCCGAATTGTCATTTTCCGGAGGCTTACGGTGATCAGTGTGAAAATTGCGGAAGCACCCTCTCGCCTTCCGAACTGATCAATCCGCGATCTACCCTGAGCGGTGACAAACCTGTCCTGAAAAATACCAAACACTGGTATCTGCCATTGGATGATTACGAAGAATGGCTGTCGGACTGGATCCTGAAAGGGCACCAGGAATGGAAAACCAATGTTTACGGCCAGTGCAAAAGCTGGATCGATAACGGGCTGCAACCGCGTGCAGTTACCCGCGATCTTGACTGGGGAGTGCCGGTTCCACTGCCCGGCGCTGAAGGGAAGGTCCTGTATGTGTGGTTCGATGCACCCATAGGGTATATTTCTGCCACTAAACAATGGGCAATGGATCATCAGAAGGATTGGGAACCTTATTGGAAATCACCGGATACGAGACTGATCCATTTTATAGGAAAGGATAACATCGTGTTCCATTGTATCATTTTCCCGGCGATGTTAAAAGCACATGGAGATTACATCCTTCCTGATAATGTACCGGCCAATGAATTTCTGAACCTTGAGAATAATAAAATTTCGACTTCCAAAAACTGGGCTGTATGGCTTCATGAATATATGGAAAGTTTCCCGGACAAGGAAGACGTATTGAGATATACCCTATGTGCCAATGCCCCGGAGACCAAGGATAATGATTTTACCTGGAAAGATTTTCAGGCTAAAAATAATAATGAACTTGTGGCCATCCTTGGGAATTTTATCAACAGGGCCCTGGTACTGACCTGGAAAAATTTTAATGGAAAAGTGCCTCCAGCGGGTCAGCTTACCGATGATGATCTGGCAGTGATCGAAAAAGTTAAAAAGATCCCCTTCGACCTGGCTGATTCATTGGAGCATTTCAGATTCAGGGAAGCCCTTGGAAATTTTATGGAGCTTGCCCGGACCGGGAATAAATACCTTGCAGATACAGAACCCTGGAAAGTGATCCGGGATGATCCTGAACGCGTAGGGACAATCCTGAACACAGCACTGCAGATTGTGGCAAAGCTCGCTGCATTTGGTGCCCCCTTCCTGCCTTTCACTTCCAAAAAAATCTATGAAATTCTGGGCATAAAGGAACTTTTATGGGAAGATGCGCTTGAAGAAAATATTCTTCCGGCAGAGCACCAGATCAATGAATCCTTTCTTTTATTTGAAAAAATTGAAGATAAGGTGGTGGATGACCAGGTCAATAAACTGGCTGCAACGCGGAACATGAACCTCCAGGAAAAAGAAAAAGCAATTCCAGGGATCAAGGGAGAAATTGCATATGATGTTTTCAGCCAGCTGGACATGCGCGTAGGTGAAATAAGATCCGCTGAAACGATCCAGAAATCAAGGAAACTGTTAAAACTGACTGTAGACATCGGCGTGGAGATCAGGACGGTACTCAGCGGGATCGCGATGCAGTATTCACCCGAACAGGTGATCGGGAAAAAAGTGATCCTGTTATCCAATCTTCAGCCAAGGAACATGATGGGAATCGAATCCCAGGGAATGATCCTGATGTCGGAAGACCGGGAAGGGAATCTCCGTTTTTTAACCCCGGATGGAGCTTCTGAAAATGGTTCGGTGATCAGCTGAGCGCATCCGGGTAAGTTTTTTAACCCGGGGGCAATAGATCGGGATTATTATAGTTATAATATTAAAGTCAGGTGTTATGCAAAAAGTATTATTCAGTTTACTGTTTTTCTTCCTTATTTCGGGATTGGCTTTGGCTCAATCCGATAAAAACCCCCAGCAAACCAGTAAGGGAGATGATTATTTCAGGGGCTATGATTCTAAGGATCAGAAAGCGGATAAAAAACTCAGGAAAAGTAAAGCCGGAAAAAGCAGTGTTCATCTTTATTATGACAGGAAAATTGAAGAATATCATGAACGGATGAAGGAAAACGCCGTGCGGTATAAAAAGATGTCAAAGGAAATGAAAAAACCCCGGTATTCCGATCCCACTTATTTCGGCCATAAAAATTCTCCCAAGAAACGGCCTCCCGGCAAGAAAAAATTCTGCAGTGTCTGTGAGATAGTTCATTAAACCGGTCCCCTTCTGCTTAAGGTGCAACCATTATTCAACCTGATATCCGGGGGTTAATCTGCGATAAGCAGGATTTCAATTCCGAACTCATACCGTCATTCCGGGTGAGGGCATAAGTTAAGATTTAACAGGCAGAATTGCCGT
>JAGTVG010000446.1 GCA_018224645.1 Cyclobacteriaceae bacterium | reverse complement strand
TCGACCATGAAAAATATAAGATCCTTTGCAATATAACTACTTGTCCTCTAATATTTTATTGATTAATTCCTCTAATGACCGTCATTAGAAATTTATCCTAATGAATAATCTGGGTTTATGTAAAGCATGGCACCCTTCAGCAATGCTTCAGGAGGCGTGGATGAAATGAGTCAGGGAATAAATCATGGGGCTGAAAATTTGATGACGTGGTTTTTTAGAGGTGTAATTGTCTGAAGACAGTTATTCATGGCACCAAGCTCCGGCTCGCTCAATTGTGATTAATACGCCCATGGCATAGCCTGTTTCAACAGATCCTTGGCAGTTGATCGCCGGCAAGCATACCAACTACCCTTTTGCCCCCATATCCCGACCGGACAATAACTTTTCCGGGATGATCCTGACTTACAGAACCGATTACAGCAGCATTTTTCCCGGCACTGAATTTCCTGAGCCGATCCACAATCCTATCAGCTGCATTTAAACTGACCACGGCAATAAAGATCCCTTCATTGGCCACATACAATGGATCGAGTCCAAGTATTTCGCAAGCTGCATTGACCTGCGGATCAAGGGGAAAAGTATCATCGATCAATTCGATGCCGGATTTTTGCTTTACCGCTATTTCATTTAACACGGTGGCCACTCCCCCACGCGTCGGATCCCTTAACAGTTTTATATCATGGCCGAATTGTCGGATCAGATCGATCGTCATTTCATGAAGTGGCCGTGTGTCACTTAATATGTCCGACTCGAAGGATAATCCTTCCCGTACGGTCATGATTGAGATGCCATGGGTGGCCATCTGCCCACTGAGGATGATAGTGTCACCTTCCTTGATCCGGGAGGTATCCAGCCTTGCGCCGGGCAAAATTTCACCAATGCCGGTGGTATTGATAAAGATCTGGTCCCCCTTTCCCTTTTCCACCACCTTCGTATCCCCGGTGACTATCTCAACACCCGACTGTTCGCAACTGATCTTTATTGCAGCAAGGATCTCCCAGAGGTCTTCGATTTTCAGTCCTTCTTCAATGATCAGGCTGAGCGACATATACCTGGGAACTGCTCCGCACATGGCCAGATCATTGACCGTCCCATTCACAGCCAGTTCCCCAATATTACTTCCAGGAAAAAAAATGGGTGAGATCACAAAACTGTCTGTGGTGAAAGCAACAGGACCGTTCAGGGTTATTACAGCACCGTCATCTCTTTTCTGAAGTTCATCTGCCTTGAATATGCTGAAAATACCTTTATCAAGCAACTGGTTCGTCAACCTACCCCCGCTACCATGACCTAAGGTTACCAGGTCAAAGTCCGTCTCGGGCATCGGGCATTGTAAGGAAAACTTTCTTTTCATCATAGATTGATACTTATTCACTGTCAGGTGGCGGATTCATAACCATAGTGATAATAGGCAGCACAAGCTCCTTCCGACGAAACCATGGGTGCACCCATCGGGTTTTCCGGTGTACACCGGTTCCTGAAATACGGACATTGATGCGGTTTTTTAATTCCCTTCAGGATCAATCCGGCCATACAGGCATTATCCTCGTTCATTGGAATTTTGTTGATGGTGAATCTTTTTTCAGCATTGAACCGATCATATTCCTTCCGGATCACTAAACCGCTCTGCGGTATTTCCCCGATCCCGCGCCACTCTCTGGTCCCTACTTCAAATACTTCAGATATTATTTTTTTTGCCTGAATGTTTCCTTCGCTCCTTACAACCCGGCTGTACTGATTCATGAGCCCGGTCTTTCCGTTTTCAAGCATTGAAATACATTGATATATACCATTCAGCATATCGACGGGTTCAAATCCGGTGACTACAATGGGTACATTGAATTCCCTGGCAACAGGCTCATATTCATCTGTGCCCATCACGGAACAAACATGTCCGGCAGCAAGAAATCCCTGGACATGGGTTTCCTCATCCCTGAGGATGGCCGCCATAGCCGGTGGAACAAGCACGTGGGAAGATAAGATTGAAAAATTATCCAGATCCAATTTTTTTGCCTGTATTACGGATAAAGCATTTGCCGGGGCAGTCGTCTCAAAACCAACAGCAAAAAAAACGATATGCTTTTCCGGGTTCTTCCTGGCAATCGCCAAAGCATCCAGCGGAGAATAGACCATTCTTACATCCGCTCCTTCCGCTTTTGCCTTAAGCAGACTTTTTTCATTCCCCGGAACACGAAGCATGTCCCCGAATGAACAGAGGATCACTTCAGTGTTTAAGGCCAGTGCAATGGCTTTATCGATCATCATGGCGGGCGTGACACAAACGGGACATCCGGGACCATGGATCATGATTATTCCTTCCGGAAGTATTTCGATCAACCCATTTTTAAGGAGGCTATGTGTCTGTCCTCCGCATATCTCCATAATATTCCAGGATGTCGATATTTTATCCCGGATCTTATCAATGAGATACCGGACCTGTCTTTTATCCCTGTATTCCTCGAGATGTTTCATTCCAATTCTTCTTGATCCGGATGATCTTTAAGCGCTTCATTCAGTTCATCAAGTTCCCTGAAACAGGCGAGTGTTTGTTTTGCCTCCTCCTCATCAACGATCTGAAGGGCAACGCCTACATGCACCAGCACATAATCGCCTTCACGGGCTTCGGGTACCATGGACAGGTTAACTTCACGTTGAATCCCGTCAAAGGACACTTTTCCTGTCCTGAAGATTTCATCTTCCGATGGTTCAATTTTTGTTATTATTCCTGGAATAGCTAGACACATTTTTTTTCTGTTAGGGATCCTTACCTCAGAACCCGGTTTTCTATATGATTCAAACTTTCAATTCTTTTTTTATGGACATAATAGCCCATAAGCTGCCCATATGAAATATTTTCGTCATTGGGAGACAGATCCCGTTGAAAATACAAACGGCATCGGCCATCAAGCTCACGGTGGATAAGATCTATCAGTAATCCATTCTGGAAAACCCCGCCTGAAAAGGCAAGACACGATACCTGATGATCTTCAGCAATCTTTTTTATAAATTTAACAAGAGTTAAATGAAATTTAAGGGCGATCTCTCCCCTTCCGGTTTTTCCGTTCCTGTAATCCCGGAAAATCTCCCGGATTAAACCCTGTATATCAGGAATATTTTTTTCTCTGAATTTCGGTTCATAGAATTTGTCAAATTCCGGATCCCGCATATATTTTTCCTGAGCCTCCGCTTCGAGATACATGGCTGCTTCCCCTTCGTATGTATTCTGATCGGATATTTCCAGGATGGAAGCAACGGCATCGAATAAACGTCCCGTCGATGTTGTTTTTAAACGGCCTTTCTGCAAAAGCCGTATGTAATTATCATATTCCACCGGGGTAAATTTATGCCTGACCTGGTCCGTCATCATATGATCAACTGATAACAGGGACAATAAAGGCAGCCGGGGTTCCCTGGCCATCCTGTCGCCTCCCAGATGATCAAAACAGGACCAATGGCCCAGCCTGGATAAGGAATAATTCCGGTACAGAAAAAATTCACCGCCCCAGATCTGATGATCATGCCCGAACCCGGTACCGTCCCAGATCACACATAAAACATCATCCGCGTCCAACAATCCGTTTTCACCCAGCACACTGTACGCGTGAGCCTCATGATGCTGAACAGGTATAACCGGGATATCCAGTTCCCTGCCGCACTGGTCGCCAAGCACGGTGGATGGATAATCCGGATGCATATCCACCAGTATCCTGGCCGGATGAAAATCCAGTACGAGGGAGAAATGATCCAGCACTTTTTCAAAATTTTCCTGTGAATCGAGGGTTTCCGTATTGCTCAGATACTGGCTGATGAATATCCTGTTCTGATGATAAATTCCGAAAGTACTTTTCAACATCGCACCCATGGCAAGAAGCGGTTCATCGAACGCTGCCGAAGGTTTGAATGTACCAAAGGCAGGGGCCATTCCCCGTGCCCGCCGGATCACGATCTTTTGCCGGTGATCCATTGAAAATTGAATGACTGAATCATCCTGCGGAACAACAATCTCCCGGTTGTTGGTCAGGATATAATCGGCAATTCCAGCGAGGGATTGCATGGCTTCCCCATCATCAAAGATAATCGGCGATTCCGTAATATTCCCCG
>JAGTVG010000445.1 GCA_018224645.1 Cyclobacteriaceae bacterium | reverse complement strand
TTGTTGGACAAGCCCACAAGACACAACGCCGGGTTCGCCAGATTATGGATACGCTCTATGCCGATACACCGGATGGTTTGTGCGGCAACGAGGATTGCGGACAGATGTCAGCCTGGTTTGTTTTCAGTGCCCTTGGATTTTATCCTGTTAATCCCGCCAATGGGAAATATGACCTGGGCATACCGCTTTTCCCTCAAATGGAGATACAACTCGGCATGCAGAAAAAATTCACCGTCATTGCAAAAAATTATTCACCGGATCATGCATATGTTAAATCGGTTTCATTGAATGGGACACCCCTGAAGGATCATTTTATAACGCATGCACAGATCATGCAGGGAGGCATCCTGGAATTTGAATTATCAGAACAACCCATTAAATAACATCCATGAAGGATATATCCATCTGGAGGGAAAAATTTAAAATTACACATTATTTCGTCAATCCTGACGGGCAGGCATCCATCCAGGGATTATCCTATTGTTTGCAGGAAACGGCCGTGAATCATGCCACAGCCGGCCGATTCGGTTATGAGGACCTGATCAGGAACAATCAGGCATGGGTCCTCACCCGCCAGATGATCAAATTATATCAAATCCCCAGAGTATCGGAAAAAATAATCATTGAATCCTGGGTGGACAGTTCGACCGACAGCATATCAATCCGTGATTTTCATATTCTCGATGAAAAGGACAATATTCTCGGACTTGCACGAACTTCATGGATGATGCTCGATCTCTCCTCAAGGAAACCGGTTAGGATCCCTTCCTGGCTCAGGGAGGATTTTCCGCACCAGACCGGAAGGATCATGGAAAACCTGCCCCTGGATAAAATCCCGCTTATCCGTGAAACCGGAAAGGATATCATTCCTTTCCGGGTTGTTTATAATGACCTTGACATGAATTTTCATGTGAACAATATTCAATACCTCAAATGGGTGCTGGACGATTTTTCATATGAGTTCAGGTTGAAATACAGGCTGGCATCCATTGAATCAAATTATTTGAGTGAGGCACTATACGAAGATTCCCTTATCCGTCTGACGGAACAGGATACGCAGAACAAGGAAGTTTTCATCACCAATATCGTTAACATTAAAAACAGCAGGCCGATCCTTTCTTCCCGGACGAAATGGGTTGAGAAAGGACAGATAATCATTCATTAATTATCTAATTTTGTCAAATCCGATATTACTGATAGTTCAAATAAAACAAACCGCTCCATGCAGATAGGTATTCTTAAAGAGACCAACGATCAACGTGTATCCATTGTCCCGGAAACCGTTCAGAAATTAATTGACGAAAATAATGTGGTCATGATCGAGGAGGGTGCTGGAGAAGAGTCCTTTTATAGTGATGACCTTTACGGGGAAGCTGGAGGAAGGATCGTCAAACGCAAGGACATCTTCGACAAATCCGAAGTGCTGATAAGCATCAAACCCGTGGAGGACGATGAAATCAGCAAGATGAAAAAATCGGCTGTTTATATCACCTCGTTCCAGCCATTTTTAAATGATAAGATACTTCCCGTTCTGGGCGATGCCGGCATTACGGCGATGAGCCTTGACATGATCCCAAGGATCTCTATAGCACAGTCTATGGATGTGCTTTCTTCCATGGCCTCTATTTCCGGGTATAAGGCGGTGCTTCTTGCCGGTACTCATTTGCCACGGTATTTCCCGATGCTCACCACCGCGGCCGGAAGTATACCACCTTCAAAAATTCTGATCCTGGGTGCTGGAGTAGCAGGTCTGCAGGCAATTGCTACAGCCCGGCGGCTTGGGGCTATGGTGGAGGCATTCGATACGAGGTTGGCTGCACGGGAGGAAGTGCAGAGTCTCGGGGCTAAATTCGTGGAAGTGGAAGGCGCAAGAGATGATAAAGCGGCAGGCGGATATGCCGTAGAACAGACCGAGGAATATAAAAACAAGCAGAAAGAACTGATCGCGGAACATATTGCCAAATCCGATGTGGTTATTACCACCGCTTTATTGCGCGGAAAACGTGCCCCAGTATTGATCACGAAGGAAATGGTCCACAGGATGAGGCCGGGTTCAGTGATCGTTGACCTGGCTGCCATTGCAGGAGGAAACTGTGAATACACACAGAAGGATAAGATCGTAAAGGAAAAAAATGTGACGATCATCGGGATCAGTGAATTATCCTCTACCGTCCCGATGCACGCCAGTCAGCTCTACAGTAAAAATATTCTGAATTATCTGAAGGTGTTTATCCGGGAAGGACAACTGGCACTCGATTTTGACAAAGAGATCATTTCATCGAGTTGCATTGTACATGAAGGTGTTATCAAATATAAATCATAAACAATGGAAATTATCATACAGTTCATAACCGAAAATATCGTCATGCTTTATATCCTGGTGTTGGCCATATACCTGGGTATGGAGGTGATATCGAAGGTGCCAACGGTTTTACACACTCCCCTGATGTCTGGAGCGAATGCGGTGAGCGGGGTTGTGATCATCGGAGCCATCTGGCTGATCCGGAATGCAGAACCTGATAATTATTTCGTACTTATCATTGGATTCTTCGGGATTGCATTGGCAAGCATTAATGTAGTTGGAGGCTTTGCAGTTACCAACAGAATGCTGGAAATGTTTAAGAAAAAGAAAAAGAAATAACCGTGGAAAGACCTATACTTGATTTTCTATACCTCGTGAGCATCGTATTTTTTATCGTCGGTCTCCGGGGTTTGAGCCATCCGGAATCAGCACGCCGTGGAAACCTGCTGGCTGCGGCCGGCATGATTCTTGCCATCATCATTACCCTCTTTTATCCATTTGGCAACACACCGAACAATTATGGATGGATCGCCGGAGGAATCCTTGTTGGGACAGTCATCGGGTCTGTTGCCGCCATCAAGGTAAAAATGACCAAAATGCCGGAAATGGTTTCTATATTCAATGGATTTGGAGGAGCCTGTACCATGCTGATCGCGATCACCGAATTCAGGACATTGCCTCCCGGCACAGAACTTTTAAGCGGTCAGGTATTTACAGTCATTTTTTCGGTTTTCATCGGAAGCGTTGCCTTCAGTGGAAGTTTGGTCGCATATGGAAAGCTGGATGGCTTTCTGAGAGACTCGATCAGACTTCCCTTTCCCCAGATCGTAAACGGCGTGCTCCTGCTGGTCATTATCTTCTTCGGCGGCTACATCATGATGATGGATGAATTGAATTACACCATTGTCCTTATCCTGCTTGGACTATCCATCATTTATGGGATCACCTTTGTCATGCCGATTGGCGGAGGGGATATGCCGGTCGTAATTTCGCTGTTGAATTCCTTTACCGGCATTGGAGCCGCTGCAGCCGGTCTTATTTACGGCAACCAGGTTATGATCGTGGGAGGCATTCTCGTCGGTGCTTCCGGAACTTTTCTTACCATTCTGATGTGCGAGGCGATGAACCGGTCCCTGATCAATGTGATCATCGGTGGCCTGGGTGCCACCACCTTTACCGGCGGAGATGACAAGGACAAGGTGGTTAAGGAAGCATCCCATGGCGATACCGCCATTTTATTAAAATATTCCCAGAAAGTCCTGATAGTTCCAGGGTATGGCCTTGCCGTTGCACAGGCCCAGCATGCCTGTCATGAACTTGAATCCATGCTCGAAAAAGAAGGTGTCCAGGTTCGATACGGTATCCATCCGGTCGCCGGAAGAATGCCAGGCCACATGAACGTTCTGCTTGCCGAAGCCGATGTTCCCTATGATAAATTGCTTGAAATGGAAGAAGCTAATAAAGAATTGCCTACCACGGATGTAGTCCTTGTGATCGGCGCCAACGATGTTGTGAACCCGGCAGCGAAAACCGATACGGGAAGCCCTATTTACGGAATGCCCATCATTGATGTCGAAATGGCTAAAAATGTAATTATCATGAAAAGAAGTATGCGGACGGGTTATGCAGGGATTGATAATCCTTTATTTTATGGGGATAAAACAAAGATGCTGTTTGGAGATGCAAAAGATTCACTGAATAAATTGAAATCTGAGATTTCTAATGCTTAACCTCATCGGATATTAACGAAAACCAAATATTTATTAAGTTATTCAGTTTTTGAATCGACATTTCTTTTATTTTTATTATTTATTTGGACCTAAATGTCTTTAAAGTTCAAGAACAGCCAGGAATATCTCAATAAACTGCAGATGCAGATCAATTTGCTGATCGCATTGCCAATGCTTGTGCTGATCTATTTTTTTCTTCGGATCGAAAATGGTTTATACACGCCGGATATCCTCCCGGAAGAAACCATTTTTTACCTTCGTGTTGGTGTATTATTCATGGTTGTTTTCCTGGTGATCCTGGGTGTTATCGGCTTCAAAAAAAGCATCGAATCACTGAATCCGGAAATGCATCTGCGGGATAAGCTTGAATTATTTTTTGCCGCGAGCATTACAAGGTCCTCTCTTTTCGAAGCTGCCACCATCATTTCCCTTGCCGGGTTGATCCTTTCCGGGGAGCAGATATATGTTGGATATTACACCATCTGTCTGGTAGCCTTTTCCATTACTTATCCTACACTACAACGAATCAATAAGCAGTTGAAACTGAAGAATAACGAGAGGGAGATCATCCTTTCCCGGAAGGAAATTGAATGATTTCTATATACCGGACCGCCAGCTGAGGGTTGAAAAAATGATTCACTCCTGAATTAAATCATTGCTGGTTTACCGGGAATTGAACCATCGGTCAGAGCACAATGCCAAAACTGAAGGCGTTGAGTTTGGGCCCCCGGTTTTCCGAATAGAAGAATTATTTTTCCTGCATCCTTTGATCAGATCATCCAGGGTTGCTGATTTTTTAATTTTCAACTTCATCCGGAAGTACTTTCAATGACTTGATGTCATTTTAATTAAAAAGATTGTATGGCTTTGATCGCGATCCTAAATTAAACCACTGGCAAGTTTATAATTCTTATTTATATTTAATACATATGGGAATGCCATATGGATAAGAAAAGGCCTTTCCCCGGAAAGCATTATTTTTTTATCTTAAATTTACCTCCTCATCAATAGGATTTCATTGATTGAAAAGCTGTATTCTTCTGTTTATCTGAAAATCATTATTTTCCGTGCTGATGACGGGGAGCTGACTTGCCCCTGTTTGCCGGAGGAAGTCTTAAAATTCCGGCATCCGGGAAAAAAATCTGAATTATTCAGATCTAAGTATCAGCCAATTTGTCAATTTTATGTAAATTTTAAATCTACTGCTTTTTGACATGTTTAAATTAACCACTTTTTCCAGCCTGATCATATTCCTGGTTTTTTCTTCCTGCAGCCCGCATGAAAAAATAAAGATCGTCAGGATGATGCCGGGTGAACTCTGGTCCGAAACAATTCAGGTAGTGCCTGCAGCCGGAGATCCGGATCCGGAAACCCTTGTGCTTGACCTGACTCAAAAACAGCAGGTTATCGATGGTTTCGGTGCCTGTTTCAATGAAATGGGATGGGATGCCCTGATGATCCTGGATTCCAGCCGGCGTGAAGACCTCCTATTCAGGATCTTTGACCGGGAGGATGGCTGCGGGTTCAACATATTCCGGATGCCGATCGGTGCCAATGATTATGCGGTGGAATGGTATTCCTTGAATGAAACCCCCGGGGATTATGAAATGTCGGGCTTCACCATTGACCACGACCGGAAATATCTTATTCCCTATATCAAAGCGGCACAGAAATATGCACCCGGTATGAAGATCTGGGCATCCCCCTGGTGCCCGCCTGTCTGGATGAAAACAAATAAGCACTATGCCTGCAGAATGGATGTGGTAAACGACCTCTGCTGCAGGGAACTCGAGGGAAGAGAAGGACTTACCCAGTTTATCATGGATGACAAAACCCTCTCGGCCTATGCCCTTTATTTTTCCAGATTTATCCAGGCCTATGCAAACCTGGGGATCGGGATCTATGCGGTGCATCCACAGAATGAACCCAATTCATGCCAGAATTTTCCCAGCTGTATCTGGACTGCCTCCGACCTGGCCACTTTTATCGGAAAATATCTGGGCCCCAGGCTGGAGGCGGACGGGCTCGATACGGACATCTGGTATGGGACGATCGAAAGGCCATACATTGAAAACATCGATACCGTCCTGACTGATCCCGGGGTGAAAAAATACATCAAAGGTGTAGGTTTCCAATGGGCAGGAAAAGGGGCCATCGAGAAGACACACGAAAAATATCCGGATATGAAGCTGATGCAGACGGAATCTGAATGTGGCGATGGTTCCAATGACTGGGCTGCTGCCATGCATACCTTTGATCTTTTGCAGCATTATTTTAACAATGGAGCGAATGTCTATATGTACTGGAACATAGTGCTTGATGAAACGGGTAAAAGCCACTGGGGATGGAAACAGAATTCTCTTATTACCATTGACCGGGCATCCGGGGAAATCATCCTCAATCCTGAATTTTACCTGATCAAACTCTTCAGCACTCATATCAGGCCTGGAGCGGTGAAAATCAATGCCGGACCCGGAAAAAATATTCTTGCCTTTGCGAATCCGGAAGGTGACCTGGTGGTGATCGTCAGGAACCCTGAGGAAACGACACTTGTGAAAAAAATATCCGTAGGAAATAAAACATACCAGGTAGCGCTGGAACCCGGCTCAGTCAATGCACTGTTGCTTGAACCTTCATTGGAAGACAGTTAAAACTGGTATTTCCTGGATCTGTCCAGGGATTTGCCGGCCGGTGCATTAATTGATTTATCCGGACAAAGCAAAAATTAAAATTATACATGATGAAAATACCACCGATATTCATTTTATGGCTGCCACTTTACATGACATTAACAGCGGCCTGCGACAACAACGCCTCTAAGAATGAGGGAGCGGAAAATCAGGATGAAGAGAAACGGATCCAGGTGATCGAAAGGGAAGACAAAGACAGGGTGGATGTCCTGGTAGACGGCACCCTCTTTACCTCCTACATTTATTCGGAATCCATTAAAAAACCAGTTCTTTTCCCTGTAAACACTTCCTCCGGCATTCCGGTTACCCGTGGATATCCCATGGCACCAAAACCCTGGGAAAAAGTTGATCACCCTCACCATATTGGGATATGGCTGAACCATGGCGATGTCAATGATCTCGATTTCTGGAACAACTCCGATTCAGTGCCTCCGAACCGGAAGATGCATTATGGCACCATTTTTCACCGGTCGGTGAAAAAAACCCGGGACGGGAATGAACAGGGATATCTGGAAGTGGAGGCAGAGTGGAACCGGCCTGATAACCGTACCCTGATCAGGGAAAATTCCACGTTTTATTTCAGCGGACGTAACCAGGTCAGGATCATTGACCGGATTTCAACGCTTACGGCAAGCAACCTGAATGTATTGTTCAAGGACAGTAAGGAAGGCATGATGGGAATCCGCGTGATACGGGAACTTGAACATCCGGAAAACCAACCCATGGAACTGCTGAACGAAGACCTTATCCCGGTCCGGGTAAATCCGGAAGATGACAGTCTTTCCTCGGGTCTCTATGTAAGCAGTGAAGGCCTTGAAGGGGATGACGTGTGGGGAACCAGGGCACGCTGGGTGAAACTGGCATCTGAAATCAACGGAACGCCTGTTGGCATTGTGATCATGGATCATCCGGATAATCCCAACCATCCAACACATTGGCATGCAAGGGGATATGGTCTTTTTGCGGCCAATCCATTCGGTTCAAAAATGTTCACGGAGGGCCGGGAAACCATGAATTTTTTCCTTTCCCAAGACGAATCAGTTGTATTTAAGTACAGGATATATATTTATGACGGCCCGGAACCTGATGCCGAAGATATCGAACGTAATTATGAGGAATTCAGCAGCACTTATCTATCCGATGAAGAAGAGCAATAAATCCATTGAACAGAAACTGACATAGTTTATGGAACCGTACAGAGAAAAAGTAGTTGCCGGAATGGCTTCCTTCGGAATGTCAGGGATGGTATTCCATGGACCACT
>JAGTVG010000444.1 GCA_018224645.1 Cyclobacteriaceae bacterium | reverse complement strand
TTCCCCGCGTCGTTGAATTTTTCTATTCTTTTTAAATATAATGATTGTGCAGTAAAAAAAGGATCACGGCGGATGTAGATAAAATATGAATTCGGGATATATCTGCTTAAAAAGTCAATCTGAAGACTTAATGCAGCGGGATTTTTGAAGATCATGGGCCGCCCGAAAATATTTTCCATTCCGGCAATCTCCCGGTTCAGCGTTGCGGCATCGATTTGTTCATGTTCATTCTTATCCAGCACATTGGTTTCCCCGTATTTAAAAAACCTTTTCCAGAAATAGCCAAACTCATGCGGCCCATAAATATCCCAGGTAGATCCGCCTTCCGATTGATAGGAGAGTTCCTTTCCGGATCTGCTGATGGATTGAAAAAATGCAGCCCCGACAACAGGTGCCTCCCAGAATTTTGCAATAAAATTATTAATGTAACCAAGTTCAAAATGGTTGATGATGGTCTGCAGCAGTACAGTGGTACCGGATCGTGGGGCACCCACGATAAAAAATACAGGACCTTTCGGATCACTGAACCGGCTGATGCATGATTGTTCCAGCTCCTTTAAACTTTGATTCGCATTCAGGATAATATCGTCCGGCAACTCATTCATCAGGATAAAGATTATTTATTTCAAGCGCAATCATTTTTTTCCCATCCACATTGATCCTATTCTTCAGGCGGGTTATCCTTTTTTCCGCTGCCCTGTCTCCGGCAAAGTTTGCTATTTTAAGGGAAAGTTCCTTGAGCTTAAGGGATTTTATCGATCCCAGGTGATATCCCAGCCCCGCTTGATGCAGATATTCCGCCGTCAGGGTTTCCCTTTCGGACCAGGAAAGAATGGCAGACGGTATTTCAAATAGTGCCAGTTCCCAGAGGGTCAATCCTCCCGCACAGATTGCCAGGCCTGATTCAAGCATGATTTCCGCCATATTCCGGGCTTGTTTGTGGAGCCGGTAGGGATATAGAAAAGAGGAAAGATAATCCATTAATCTTTCTTCATACGGGTACAGCGAACCAATCACAATATTGATCATCTGAATATCAAGATTCAGCCTTTGAATCGCTTTTAAGGTTTTCAGGGTACGATCCGGTTGATCGGATCCCCCGAATGCAATCAATAGATTAGGTGGACGGGATCCCTTTTGGACATGCCGTGACCGGCTTAACCCGATCATTTGATCATTGAATATCATATATTCCGGCCCAAGAAGTTTTTTTGTATATTCGGCTGTTTGATAAGAACGGGAGAGGCTGATTGGATTCTGATTGATGATGATATGTGCCAGGTAGTGATGTTGGTCCCAGAAGGTAAAAAAAACGAGTTTTATGCCCCGGTTGATAAAATCCTGCTGTGTTTCAGGATCATAATAACCTTTATCATCCGTATCAAAGATCAGAATCCTGGTATCTGGATCCCGGGGGTTCATCAGGTCGAAGATTTCCCTGGATGAACCTTTTTTCAGGTCAAGGTAATCAAATCCTTTTTCCCGGATAATAATTCTGAATTGATCATCGGTCTGATGAAAGAGAAAGGTGATTTTAAAATTGAATTTTATCAATTCGTCGGCCAGGATAAGGCATCTTGAAAGGTGTCCAAATCCTATCGTTACGTTGGCATCTGTGCGGATGAAAATATGCTTCCTCACCTGATCTTATGTAGAAGTTTATACTTCAGCTCAGCCATTTCCCAGTCTTCAGGGGAATCGATGTCGTGAGCTTCCATTTCCGGTATCAGAATCCCTCCCTTATTCGGGTCCGTCAGCCCTTTATCCTTGTTGATCCAGTAAAACTGGCCGGCATCGTGATAGGCGGGTTCCAGGTCCTGGGATCTTGTGGAATAATTTTCAGGGAAAAACATTTCGACCCTGTTATTGTTCATTCGCAGGGAGCGCTGAATGGGATAGGGATATTTAACGACCGGCCTGACCGAATCAAAATGTTCCTTTATGAGAAGTTCATGGGCTCCAAGCAACACGGATTGACGAATCAATGGAGCGGTGGAAAGGAGCATGCAGATGGCGTCGAATCTGCGGCCCATCTTCCGGTAACCGGCAACCACCTCCCTCAGTACATCGTTCAGGATGGCATGATCATCCGATGTTTTTTCACTGCGCAGGAAGGGGACATTGGCACCAAATTTTCTGGCTAGATCTGCAATTCCCTCGTCATCGGTTGAGACCATTATTTCTTCAAAAAGGCCCGATTGAAGTGCATTTTCAATGGAGTAGGCAATGATAGGCTTTCCTAAAAAAGGTTTGATGTTTTTCCCGGGGATCCTTTTTGACCTTCCCCTGGCGGGAATGATTGCCAGATTGCTTTTCATTCAGGCTACATTATAGAATTCCAGGATCTTCCGGATCGTGTACGACTGCTCATCATCCGTCAAACCGGCATACATGGGTATGCTGAGGCATTGCTCGTAATATTTTTCTGCATTAGGAAAATCGCCTTTCTTCCAGCCGAGATTTTTATAATAGGGCTGTAAATGTACCGGTATATAATGAACCTGGGTGAAAATCTGCTGTGATCTCAGGTAATCATACAATCCTTTACGGTCAGGCACCTGAATCACATACAGGTGCCATGCATGAGAAACATTATTCCGGATGGCCGGGGTTTTTATAAAATCAAATCCGGCAAAAGCTTCCGTATATTTCTCCGCAATTTTTTTCCTGCGGGCGAGATTCTCATCCGCCCGTTTTAACTGGGAAATTCCCAGGGCACACTGAAAATCCGTGATCCTGTAGTTGTATCCCAATTCCTGCATTTCATAATACCAGCCGCCATGATTTTCCTGCAGAAGGTGTGGTTCCCTGGTGATCCCATGAATTCTTAATTTCCTGATTTTTTCGATCTTATCAATATCATTGCTTGTGATCATGCCCCCTTCACCGGTTGTTATATGTTTTACGGGATGGAATGAGAAAATGGATAAATCTGCGTAGGTTCCATTACCACAATGCTGAATGGATGAATTTGAATCGAGAAAATAGCCTCCTGGTGCATGACAGGCATCTTCCAGGATCCAGAGGCCATACTGGTCAGCGATGGAACGCAGGGATTCCGTATTGACCGGATATCCTGCAAAATCAACCGGTATTACCCCAGTATAGTTAGACTTTCTGTTTTTTTTCAGGAGATCTTCTATGCTGTTCAGATCAATACAAAGCGTTTCAGGATCAATATCTGCAAAATGAATTTGGCCGCCACAATACTGAATACAATTTGCGGAGGCAACAAAGGTTAGCGGAGTGGTAATGACAGTTTGTTTATCATCAACATCCAGGGCCAGGGCCGATAAGTGCAGGGCAGCCGTCCCATTGGCAACTGCAATAGCATATTTTGAGCCGATAAATTTTGCAAAAATTTCTTCGAAATCCTTCGTAACAGGCCCTTGGGTGATATAATCAGATTTTAATACAGCGGCAATGGCATCGACATCTTCCTGTGTTATTTGCTGTTTACCGTATGGGATAAAACTATTCATTAAGCGTAAAATTTGGATTGATGTGAATTTTGATCAGTTCGCGGATATCTTCTACAGACAGCCATTGATCATTATTCCCTGAATTATATGAAAATCCTTTGTCAACAAAAAGACCCTTATGAAAATCAAGGTATAACTTCCGCCTGCTTTCACTGGTCGTTGGAAGAATGATCAAATAATCCCCGATATCGATCGTGTTGACTGCATCCGCCTCCGTAATCATTTCCTCATGAATTTTTTCTCCCGGCCTTATCCCGATATATTCAATTTCAGCCTCGGGCGAAATGGCTTTGGCCACATCCAGGATCCTGAAGGAAGGAATTTTGGGCACGATTATTTCTCCGCCGAGGCTTTTTTCAATTGCATTAAATACCAGGGAAATGCCTTCATTTAAGGAAATGCTGAACCGGGTCATTTCGGGATCCGTGATGGAGAGGGTTTTATTTTTTCTTTGTTTTAAGAACAGGGGGATGACCGAACCCCTGGATCCAATGACATTCCCATAACGGACAATCGTGAACTTGCATTCGCGTCCACCTTTGATATTGTTTGCCGCAATGAATAATTTATCCGCACATAGTTTGGTTGCTCCATAGAGGTTGATGGGCGCTGCGGCTTTATCAGTAGAAAGGTTGATCACCGTTTTCACGCCTTTATCCAGCGCAGCACTGATCACGTTTTCAGCGCCGATAATATTCGTTTTAATAAATTCAAAGGGATTATATTCCGCGGCCGGCACCTGTTTCAATGCCGCCGCATGGATCACAAGGTCTATGTCTTCGAAAGCACGTAACAACCTGTCCTTGTCCCTCACATCCCCCAGGAAATACCTGATCCCGTCATACCTGGATTTCGGGTATTTCTGTGCCATTTCGTACTGTTTTAATTCATCCCTTGAAAAAACGACCAGACGATGTATGTCAGGGAATTTTTCCAGAACGGCACCTGCGAATTTTTGTCCGAAGGAACCTGTTCCGCCGGTAATCAGAATGGATTTACTGCTTAAATCAATCATTTATTCAGGTAGATCTTATCAATGTCAATCTTTTCAAATGCATCTATATACGAATTTATCGTTAAATTATAAATTCGCGCATTGTTTGACCGTGCATATTTGTCAATTTCGAAATATCCCTTGAATGTGAGGTAGAATTTCTCAAGCACTTCATGGAGATGCCTCTTCCCTTTACCGAGTTTTTTCATGGGTTTGTAGACGGCCTCCTTGTTATCATAAAAATGATCCTGTTTTATCAGTACTTCATTTTTCTCATTGACCAGAATATTCGGAAGCCAGCTGTGTTCTACCCCGATCAGGTATATATTTCTGTAATTCAAACCCAGGGCAATGAACAATGAAGGTATGATGATGTTGTGAGGCCTGCATTGCCCCAGCTTATATTTATAAAAAATTTTATTCAGTGAATAAAAACCCTCGACCGGCGTGGTATTGAAGAAGCTGAGTTTTATATGGCTGTTTTTTTTAAGGATTTCCTGCCAGAACTTTATTTTTTTTCCTTCAAAAGGAACAAAGAGGTAAAAATCCCAGTCGACAAGTTCCACCATTTTCCGGAACAATTCAAGCCTTTTATCCTTATAATCCTGATCAACATCTTCCAGCCAGAATTCGGGTGCTGCAATTACATATAGATTTGGAGAAAACCGTTCGAAATATTCACTGAAGGCAAAAAAATTTACAGCAAGGAAATCCATTTTTTCCTTACCCAGGGCAAGTAATTTTTCAATGGATTGATTCAGGGAAGGACCATTGCCGATGATCAGGATATCATTTTTGAATTGATCTTTTGGCGGGAATTTCACGCGGAAATTGGATCTGATCAATATTTTAAAAAAGGTAAGCGTTGAAAGCAACAGGTTTTCAAAGAACAGATGAGTTGATGATTTCATTTGACTTTTTTTTGATATCCATTCAAAACCCAGAACCTGAAGCGGATCAGCATCATACCTTTTAGAAATTTAAAGGTAAAAAAATACACAAATGCGAGGACAAAGGTGCCGCCGATCTTAATCAATTCATCCATTACTTTTTTCATCCATTCACCGGCCGGCATTCCCTGCAACCTTCTTTTTTCACTCATTCCAACACCGATGGCCTGTTGCCTGATGTAATTTATCTTTAGTCTCGATTCGGGGATTACATGAAAAACATGGACATCCGGCACGTAAAATATCTTCAATCCTTTATTTCTGACCCTGAAGATCAGATCCTTTTCATCCCCGCCTTCAAGCACATCAGGTCTTTTCCCGAGATTTTCCTTGAAATTCCCATATCTCGCGAATACCTCGGCACGATATGCCATATTCGCCCCGATGGGATACCTGGAGCCCTTAAAAGGCCGGACTTTATCTCCCATATCCAGACCGGCCACCAGCGGCCAGAGGAATCTTGACATCCAGGCAGGTTCGGCGTGTTCGTAAACCGGGGTGATCCTCCCTCCGATAACAGAAACTCCGGGATTCCTGTCAAAAAAGGAAATGATATGCTCACAATATTTTTCCGTTGCCCGGGCATCATCATCAATGAATGAAATATACTGGCCTCTGGATTCAAGGATCCCACGGTTTCTTGAATATGTGTTTCCCTGGTTCAATTCCCTGAAATACAGAAAATTCATTATTTCTTTCTGCATGATAAAATTTCTGCAGATCTGTTCTGTCTGATCAGTGGAATTGTTGTCGATAACGATTACTTCGTACAATCCGGGCTCGCAGGTCTGGTCTTTGAGGTGCTGAAGTGTTTCAAGAATATATTTATCCCGGTTATAGGTACAGACGATAACAGAAAGTTTGGTCATTGAATAATCCGAAGATGTTTTACGGACACAACAGGGTCAATCATATATCTTTATTTAAAACTCATATCATTTTTCACTGTAAAGTAGGAAGTAATCCCAAAGAACAGGATGGTCGCCAGGGAAAAAACCAGCATGATTTTATTCCCGATATAATAGGAATCGGGTTTGAATTCAAAGGTTATGGTATGATCTCCGGCGGGTACCGCCATGCCGCGCAGAATGTAATTTACCCGTTTTATTTCTGCCGGAATCCCATCTATGGTGGCCTGCCAGCCTGCCGGGTAGTATATTTCGGAAAAAACAACGAATCCTTCATCCTGGTTCGAATATTCATAACGGAGAAAATCCGGCCGGTATTCAACCAGTTCAATGGTTCCACCTTCCCGGTAATGAAGCTGATCTATCGGGAAAACAGAAATGTCTATCACACCACCGGTGGCAGGGTCAATTTCGTTCAACATCCGGATTTCATCATCCGGGTTTTCAACGGTCCTGAGTTCTGAAATAAACCATGCATTCCCGAGGGCAAAGGGATTCCTGATAACCCCTTCAGCTTCCTCCCCAAAATAGAAATACCGGGTATTCAGCATGTTAAGTGCGTTCAGGCCGGAAAATGGATCATTACCCTGCCTGTATCTGTCAATGAATTTATTGATCTCAGGGGAAATATGATGTTCGATCAGATCCTGGTATCTGTGTATTTTAGCTCCATGATAACCGCCGATGGAGTGATGATAGTAGGAGGTCCTGGATTCATTGAAGGGATTCTGCAGATTCAGCACCCGGAAATATTCATTTTCATTTCCCATCATTCTCCGGTCCGCCGCTGTCACCAAAAAATAATTCTGCTGAACATTTCTTTCATAACTGTCATTCGTAATGTACCGGGCGCTGACCAGGCCCACATCGAGTGGGATCAACAGCATGAATCCTCCAGATAACAGGAAATCATTCAGTTTTCCCACAGAATATCTCCACAAAAGAAAAGCAGCAATGAAAACAAAGATTAAATTCCGGAAAGCATCCATTCTCAGGATGCTTGCCCTGTCGGCTCTTAACGCCTCGATAAACCAGGGAGGCAGGTTCGACAGCCTTTCATCTATGGCCCCAGCAAAATTACCGGTCCAGGAAAAAGCAAGGGCCAGTAAAAGGATTCCCCCGGTGACATAGAGGGCATACTTAAGGAATTTCAGCATTTCCTTCGCGTTTTTCCGCATGAATTCTTCAAGTCCGATCATGCCACCCAGCGGGATCATGATAAATGCCAGAATGATGGTAAAGGTGACTGACCTGAATTTATTATAACCGGGAAAGTAATCAAAAACAAAATAATTGAATGTTTCGAAGTTATCACCCCAGGACAGGACTATCCCTAAAGCCGTAACTGTAATCAGCCAGTAACGTATATGTGGTCCGGAATAAAATATCCCCAGCAGGAAGAGAAAAAAAAGTACAATCCCGGCGTAATAGGGAGCTGTCAATGGCTGATCTCCCCAATAGGTAGGGACTGCTTTCAACTGGTCATTCACCTGTTTCCTGCTCAGCCCGTTCCGTGCAAGCGCCTCCCCAAGATGCGAAGATTCGCCGAGGGATTGCTGGCTTGCGCCTCCCATGATGTTCGGGATGATCAAAACCAGCGGTTCAAAAATGCTGTTGCTGTATTGAAATACATAATCCCGGTCCAGGCCGGACTGGTCCTGGGAGGAAACCACCAATTCTGATTGTCCACGGGTAGAATATTTGCCGTATTCGAGAATGGTCCATATTTTTCCGATGTTGCTGCCAACGGCGAGCAGCACCGGAATGATGAGGAGAATGCCGTTGAACAGGAACTTTTTTACTGTTTTTTCCTTGTAAAACTTAAAAAAAACAAAAACAAGGTATACCAGGACGATGATCAGCAAATAATAGGTCATCTGCATATGGTTCGCCTTGATCTGCAACCCGAGTCCCAGGGCGGTCAATCCCAGTCCCATCCATTTCCGGTTGGTGAAGGTCAGGTGAACGCCGGCCAGAACAAGCGGCATATAAGCGATGGCCATGATCTTCCAGATATGGCCTGCCATGATGCTGATGATGCTGAAACTGCTGAATCCGAAACCCAGTGCTCCTGCCAGGGCCAGGTAGGGACGGATCCTGAATGACAGAAGCATAATATAAAAACAAAGGATGGAGATAAATGTATATCGGGCGGGAGCCGGAAGTCCGGCAGAGAATAATTTCTGGATATAATTCAGCGTATCACCCGACCACTGGGTATTGATCAGGTATCCCGGCATTCCGCCGAACATGGAATTTGTCCAGAGGCCTTCTTTCCCTGTAAATTCCCTGTACTCGATCAATTCCTGACCTCCGCCGATGCCCTGGAGGATATCATGCTGGTTAAGTTGCTTGTTTTCAAAGAATATGGGGCTGTAAAAGACAATGGTGGCAACTATAAATAAAATGATCGCGACCAGATGGGGCAGGATTTTTTCTTTGAAATTTAAATTTTTCATAATTCTGGCGATGACTTCAACGAAGATAGCTAAAAATTAAAAACGCATCTTTTTTCATTCAGAACAATTGCCTCGTTTGATATTTTTCCTTGAATGCCAGGCATTCACCGGCAGGCAATATCCCATCCGAGCAGCTGGCATGGGTGATCGAGGAGGCGGCAGCGCAAATCCCCAGTTCAAGGCAGCGTGCCATGTCCCATTCTTCATGAATACCGAACAATACCCCTGCAGCGAAAGCATCACCAGCCCCTGTAGTACCGATGATCCGGCTGGGCGGCATCATTATACTTCCCTGGGTTAACACCTCGCCATCAAGGTGCATGGCAATCACACCTTCCGGGAAATGCAGGATCACCCATTGATGTATGCCCCCGGCCAGGATTTCCTTTAAGGCTTTCTCACAGACAAGCCTTGAGATGGAACCGGATGCCAGGTCGATACCTGTCAGTTTACTGGCCTCATATTCATTTAAAAACAGATAATCAATATAAGGCAGAGAAGGGAAGATGATCTTTTTGAACCTGTCTCTGCTTTCACTGACCAGGTCGACTGAGGTTACCAGGCCCTTATTTTTTGCCATTTCCAGGATGAATGCAGCGCGTGTTTTATTTTCCCTTAAAAAACCGTCAAGGCGGTCAAGCAACAGGAGATAACCAAGGTGCAGGATTTTCGAATGATTACCTTCAAACTGAAAATGCGGAATATCCAGGAATGCATTGGCTCCCCGGTGATGGAAGAATGTCCTTCTTCCGGATTCCTTTACCAGCATTACATCCGTATAGGAGGTACTTGCCGTGGCCTGTATCTGCAGACCATCGGTGTTGATCCCGTTTCTAAGACAATCTTCCAGGATATACTGCCCCGCCTCGTCATCCCCGATCAATCCTATTCCGTGTAAGGGAAAAGGAGCACCCAGCCTGGCCAGATCCTTGAGCACATTGTAGGCGGCTCCACCATTATTGCTCTCCTGGGATAAAATGTTAGCTAATGTATCCTGTTCAGGGTAAATGTCGATGGATTTCGTCCAATCCAGTATCCAGTTGCCAGCGCCTATGATGCCATTCATATGGTTGGAGGATTATTTATCACTGACCAGTTTTACCAGCGGAGGTTCATCCTCAATGATTTCTGTGAACCGGCCGATATCAGGGTCGATAAAAAAATTATCATGCAGGTCATCGTTGGCAGTGGAAACCTCCCCGAGGATACATTCTTCTGAC
>JAGTVG010000443.1 GCA_018224645.1 Cyclobacteriaceae bacterium | reverse complement strand
ATATATGAAAAAACCAGTATTTCATCACCTGATTCAAGACCGACCTAGTAATTGCCGTCAATATCGGTAATGGACCCGCGAGTGGTACCCTGAACAAGTATATTGACACCAGGCAGCGGCTCGCCAGTATCCCCTGCAATTATGGTGCCGGAAACGGTCCGGGTTTGTGCCCATAAGTTACCATAGGTCAGGCAAAACAGGGTTAGTAGCAGGGAAGCATTTAAAATGAGATGTACTTGTAAATTTGTTTTCATATCCAACAGTTTAAAGGAATTGAACTATTTGTTCTGAACTTCCGCGATCAAGGTTTTTTCCAGCCAGCCTCCTGTAAAGCCGGCTTTTTTAAAACCCGAAATGATGTATTTGTTTTTTTTCATCACATTCCAGATCAATTCTGTATGATGATTTTCAAGCTGTATCAGAATTGGTCCCTGGTCAATCCCCAGGTAATCATGGTCTATCCAGCCATTTTCCCCATTAATAGGGTCCGTATAGGTAAGGTTAAATGCGTCCTTAAATCCATATTCCTGGTACAGACGGTCCCCCAGTTTATTCTTCATTGTCATTAATGCAGTGATACATTCTTCTGGAGCAAACGGAATGGAACCTCCTGCCGCGGTTGGAGCAATCGTGCCATCATCCACCACCCTGATTGCACTTGCCCCCCTGGCCCGGTAAGTCCAGAAATCGATTGTATCACCATTAATCACCTGTGTGTCTCCTGCAGGTCCGTCACATGCGGTTAATCCCCATAGATTTTCTTTATATCCGATAAAGTGTCCAGGATTTTCAATGCAGTAAGCTCGATTACTCAAAGTTGCCCTTACGGAATTTTCAAAATAATCTATCCCCTTATCCCTCATATAGGGATCCTTAATTTCCCGGAAGTCAATAAACATATGGGAATACTGGTGGCCAAAAAGTGGTGTGAAATTAACATGTTCATAACCCATGAAATTTTCCCACCTGTAAGTTTCACACCAATTTTCCCATGAATCTGGGGGAATAGGGTGTGTCGGGGAACCAAGCGCCATAATCAGCAGGATCATAGCCTCATTGTATCCGGTCCATCTGGCCTTAATAAATCCACGTTCAGGGTGCCAGCCCATTGACATGGTTTCCTGATCCTCCATAGCCCAGTCCCATTCAACACGTAAAAACAGGGAATCTGCCAGGTTTCGGATTTTTGTTTCGGTTTCATTTTCCCTGTCGAAATACGATTGACAAGCAAGAATGCCTGCCATAAGCAAACCCGTATCGATGGTAGAAAGCTCCACATTCTGAAATCGGGTGCCATCACCATAATTCAGGAAATGATAATAAAAGCCCCGATGACCTGTGGTTCCGGTTGAATCTGGCCCTTGTCTTGATTGCCAGAACCAGTTCAGGGTGTTGAAAACCCTCTCCGCAGCTTCAGCTCTGGTAACAAACTCATTTTCCGCACCTATAATATAAGCGGTCAGCCCAAAGCCGGTGGAAGCTATGCTTGAGAACCGAACTGTCGGATGCCGGTCAGGGATTTGCCAGGTGGGTTTATCCATCAGGTCCCAGAAGAAAAAAAAGGTTCTTTTTTTCAGATCACCGAGAAATTGTGTTCTATCCTGTGTATTGTCATTCAGAACCTGATTTTGCCGATCGCAGTTGATGATGATAATGATCATTGCGAGATAAACGGATGAACGGATTAAGTTTCTACCACAATTATTCCAAAGCCATGTAAAAAGATTGCCCATTACCAATAAATTACTAAATTTTAATCAAAAAAAATTGAATTTTTTACGATTTTTTCATTTACGCAAAGTAGTGAAGATCTTCTTCTTAGGAAAGTTTTAAGGCACAGCTTGTATACTACATGTTTTTTGAGGAGAAAAGCCGACTACATCATTACTACATCATGCAGAACAGCTGGATATTGTTGGGATTGAATTACTGACTTCATGGATCAATTGATTTAAAAAGTAATCAAGAAGTCGATTAAATTTTCCTCTGTTTCCAGGTTCAGTCTTTTTCGCAATCGATATCTTTTAATCTCTACACCACGCAAAGATATATTCAGGAGGGGGGCAATTTCTTTTGAGCTTATATTCATTCTTAAGTAAGCACACAATCTGAGGTCATTGGAGGTGAGGTCAGGATACGCCTTCTTCAGCCGTTTAAAAAAATTCTGATTTGCCTGGTCAAAATGAAGTCGAACTCATTCCATTCATCTTCAGACTTAATGTGCCTGTCAATTTGTTGAAATAATTCGTTTAAATGTCTTTCAGACATGTCCTTATTGTGTTTTTCCTTAAGTTCCAGCAATTCCGTCTTTATTTTTAACATGAGGTCGTTCTTTTGTATAATCGCCATAGCCCGGTTGGCCAGCTGGATATTCTGGTGTTTTATTTCGGATTGCAGTTTTTCATTTTTAAGTTTTATGTATTTTTGTTCGGCAGATGCCCTTTCATGATTCCTTTTTTCCTTTTCCTCAAAAGCCAGTTTTTCAGCCTGTTTTCTTAGCCGTTTGAGGAAAAGGATCCTCAGTATCAAACCAAAAATAAGAACCAATAGGGTGTAGGATATGATGGCAATATTCGATGCATACCAAGGAGGTAAAATCGAAAATGGATAGGACAATATATCACTTTCAACACATCGCTCATTCATTGTCTTTAATCTCAATATGTATGTGCCGTATGGAAGACGCGTATAAGCGACGCTTGATTCTTCCGTCCAGGAACTCCATTCATTTTCAAGCCCTTCCAGATAAAAGCTGAATTTCGGAAAAAAAGAACGTTCATCCGTTGAAAAGGTGAACTCAACATTCCGGTTTTCATATTTTAATTCAACCGGATCAGTTCCCCTCTTTAACGACCAGAGATTTTCATCATCATTCTTATTTCTGATCAAAATTTTTTCAAGACGCACATGTGGGGCGGACATGGATTTTCTTATTTTCTGTTCGTCAAGAATAGCAAATCCATTATCTAGACATAATACCTGTGTACTGTCATTCAGTATGGAAATTCTGGGATATATGGAATTCAGATACGCCCCTTGCTGAACCAGGTTATATTCAAAAAGGCGGGTTGCCACCATATCGTTAAAGGTGAACCATCCAATCTTATCCGAAAGGATAAACCAGTAATGATTATCCCGGATATGAATGATCCGCTTCGCCTTACTATATTCCATTACCTGCTGGTTTAATTGCTGATAAGAAATGATCGTATCAGCCAGGTCATCATAGGTATAAATCATTTCACCTGTGGTAAATACGATCCTGTTTTCCAGTTTAGCTACAAAAAGATTACGCTCAATCGGTAAACCCACTTTTTTGCCAATGTATTCAAATGATCTTACAGAATCGACCGCTTCATTTAATTTGATTTTGAATATCCCCTTGGTTGCATGATTCCCCCATATATTTCCCTGGAAATCCAGTTCAAAATAATTTATTGGTTCCAGGAAACCTTCTATCGTATGGGAAAATTCCCATGCACCGTTTTTTCTTTGATATACGACCAGGGGGCTGTATGTACTTTGAATTAAAAATTCCTGGCCATTTTTTGTAAATTCCTTGAATGTGAATCCGCCATTGTGGTCAGAAACTTGAATTATCCGGTCATTGCTTATTTTATAGGTGCCATTATTGTGACCGCACCATAATTCACCGTCCATTATAGGAAGGGTCCAGACAGGTCCATGCAATCCTTCAACTAATTCAGAGTTGACATATCCGGTTGCCGGATCCATCTGGTATTTGTATAATCCCCTGTTGGAACCGATCCATAGACTTTTATCATGGATTGCGGCGGCAAAGACAGATCCGAGCTCTCCTTTCTGGTCAAAATAAAAGCTGAAATCATTGTTTAAATCCACATATTCTACCCCGCCAAATAAGGCTGCCCAGAAATTTCCAAACATATCCGGTTCAAGTGAAAGTACCGTATTATTATGAAGTTGATTTGAGGTATTCAGATGATGTACCAGGTTGCCCTGATCATCAAGTATAAAAATACCATCTGCAATTGTTCCTAATACAAAATTGTTATCAATTTTTATTATTAATCCCGGCATTACGAATCTGGTCAAGATGCTCAGTATTCCATTGAGAAAATTTTTCATTTTCAAAGATAAACAGGCCGTTTTGGGATGCTCCCACGATTAATTTTTCATCATCAAACGGTAAAACGACTTTTATTTCATCTTCTGCCAGAAAATGACTTCCTGGGATAAGGTGGAATTCTTTATTTTTTAATTCGTATAAACCCCGGTGAACGCCATGGATAAATAATCGTTCATTAGCCTTCTGCAACAGTACAATGGTAAATCCAGGCTGTAAGATTTCTATTTCGGATCCGTCATATATATAGATAGAAGAAAAAGACTGAAAATAAATTTTACCCTGGTAAGGTATGATGCGCCAAATCTCATCATTGTGGAAATAATCTTCAGGAATAGAATCGCTTAAAGAAAAATACTCGAGATCGCCGTAAATGGTTTTCCTCCAGTAGCCAAATTCCTCATAGGCTCCTACATAGATTATACTGTCGTTAGTGACTGAAACCGATCTGACGATGAGATGATCAGGCATCTCATACAGCCTCCAGTTGGCCCCATCATATTCAAGCAGTCCCAGATTATTGCCAATATAAATGGTTCTATCGGGTGAAATGGATACAGACCAGTTTTGAAAATCTGCCTGATAATCCCTGTTATCATAATGTATGATAAAAGGTCTGTAAGGGATCTGGCCGGAACAAACGGCCACAAGATCCACGATCAGGAAAAATATGAGGGTTGATTTTTTTAAAACATTCAATGTTAATTGATGTTTAATCAAATATAAATATAATGCTAAATTAACCCATACAATAAAAATCGTTCCTTGGATGGCCCGGAAATAATCTGGATTAAACAGTGGAGGGCAGAATCAGAGATTAGGCCTGGAATGGATCATTCTTTTGATTTTTTTTGTTTTTTCT
>JAGTVG010000442.1 GCA_018224645.1 Cyclobacteriaceae bacterium | reverse complement strand
GGGCTCTGTAAATCATTCTATTATAGTGTCGATGATAAAAATAGTGAATTCATACCACACCGCAAGAAGCTTCGCGCGCACGAGGTTCAACTGGAACAATGCTGATTAAAACATCAATAACGCTTACAGCTCATTCCACCGTTCCGTACCCCTTGACAGCCATAAAGCCGTCCGGTTTAATACCTGCTCAAATTCGGGGACTTTAAATGTTGTGGAATCATGGCCCAGGACTGTCTGAAAAACCCTGACATTTCTTCCGCCCGGTGTATTCAATTCATATACCCATGCCAGGGGTTCTTCCTTTCCGGTATCGAGGGATGTGGCAGACATTAATACATGAATGGGCTCTTCCCCCGCCTGGTTATAATAAAGTTCGTCAGTGACTTCAAAATTTCCGATCCCTGATGTCAATTCGTGATCCTTGTCCACGATCCTTACTTCAAAAGTCCCGTACTTATCATGCGAACTCCCGGCTGAATGATCCCATACCCTACGGCAGAATTTCCTGTATTCCGGCCAGTCAGAAGCTTCAGCGCCAGGAAGGGACTCGTGAAATGCCCCGTTGGCAAAATGGACGAACATCAGGCTTCCCCCGGAATTGACATATTCGATCAATGCTTTTTTAGATCCTTCCCACAAGGGATCCGGATCTTCCCAATTGGCATAATAAAATGCAAGAAAATCATAATCCCGCAGATCGTACTGAAAAAGGTCATTGATGTTCCTGGAAATATCTGCGTGTATCCTTCCACCGGATTCAAGCGCTGATTTAAGCACAGGAACCGTTTGTTCCCATTGATGTGCCGGATGGTCCGATCCTGTCAGGATCAATGCCTTGTAATCCTTGCCGTATAATCTGCCGGTCACTTCACGGTCAGAATAAAAATCGGAACTTATGCCGCCAGGTGGAACTTCCATCCCAGCCGTCCAGACAATGGCATTGAGGAGAAATTTCCTGTAATCCTCATTTTTCCAGTTTGCATACAGATGTCCCATGGTGGTTCCAAAACCCCGTCCGCCATCTTCCCTGTTGAGCGCCCATGCCACCACATTTCCCCATTCCCGTTCACTTCCGAGGCCAGGTACCTCGATCAAGGGGACAAAGCCTTCATTTTCCTCTCTGAACCTGAGATCAAAATAATACTCCTCGTATATCTGGAACGGCATTACACCATGCATCACTGGATGTTCAGGGTTGATCAGACTTACTTCCTGATCTAAAAAACGGATGTCGGAATACCATTCCCGCTCACCTTTATCGTTCTGCCAGTCGAAATACCCGCCGGACCATAAAAGCATTTCCTCTCCATACCTATCCGGTGCAAAGGTTGAATAATGAAAGGTCATAAATCCGCTTCCGGCTTCAATGGCCTGGCGAAGGACCGCCATTCTTTCCTCTGTCATAAATGGGACACCCAATCCATTGGGGCCATCCCTGCCATCGCTGATGGTCAGGATGAGATCTGCATCCAGTAATGCAGATTCATCTTCAGGCCAGCCGTTTCCATGGATTTCAGTCACCAGGCCGGATATATCCGGCGATCCATCCAACATAACCTTGATCAGCCTTGCATTTTTGATATATTCGTGCATGGTGGCAGGATGGCTCTTTTCACCCGCCAGTATCACGATCTTTTTTGTTTCCTTTTCATCACATCCCAGGAGGGAAAAAAGAAGCCAGCATATTACGAAACTTCTGAACAAATAATAAATCATGATTTGAGACTATTTTTTATATACAAGTACATTCTGAATATCCAGATAAACTTCTTCCCGTGGATTTTTTATTTTCATGGTTAAGGTGTGTTTTCCCGGGTCCAGTTCATAGACAAAGAACAATTCATGATTCCTTTCGATAAAAGCCAGTGGCTGGCGGTTCGATTTTACCAATTCATTATCAATATAAAAATCAGTATCAAGGGCAAAATTCGCCAGTGTTTCTTCCGGTGATTGTAAGGCATACTGATTTCCCGCCTGTTTGTTGCCCACACCGCCCCGGAGGACCACACCTGTTCCTTCAAAATCAAAACTGAATTCCTGGGGATCCCCCGAGGTGATCCGCCTGGAAATATCCACATTGCCCGCAAGCTGATAACCTGTAAAATTCTGCTCCAGGGGCACCGGTTCGGCTTGCTGTACCCTGATCTGTATTTTTTCTCCATCAACCGTGCCACCATTCCTTTCAATCAGTTCGAGCGCATGCTGATAACTTAATTCATAGACCTTGTTCAGCGAGATGGTCGTATATTTAAAATCCATGTCTTCTATCGCCGGTAAACCTGCCGACCATTTCCGGGGTATGGCATCATATCCGATCATTGCCCCGAGAATACCTGCAGCCGAAGCGGGATTACAGTCCGAGTCCTGCCCGCAACGGGTAGAAATCTCCATCGTTCTTTCCAGATCCCCTCCCCCATAAAGGAGGCCAATGATCACGTAGGCCGAATTGATCTTGGCATCGATGTTAAAATCATCATCCACCCCATCCGGGCAGCCAATATCCCAACCCCATTTATCCTCGACAAGCTGCCAGGTACGGGTCCAGTCGGCCGGATACTGCCTGTACCAGGATATCACATCCGATATGCATTGATAATAGGTACTCGCACCTGGAATGGCTTCCAGCGATTTCACCACAACCTCTTCCACATCATCCAGGATGAATGCATTGCTGTACATGGCGGCTACATACACTCCCCCGTAATAACCATCCCCTGAATTCATGATATGTCCTACCCTGTCGCAGATCTCACTTGCCGTATTGGGCATTCCAGGACTCATGATCCCTGCAAAATCTGCCTCGATCTGAAAATCGATATCATCAGCATGGGGATTATTCAGCCAATGCCCTGAGGCGGGAGGCTGGATACCATTCAGGATATTGTACCTGCCCTGCTGGTTTGCATGCCATAGCCAGTACGCTGCATTTGCATAGGCCTCACCAAAAGATCCGGGTTCAGCATCCAACCCTTCCTTTTCCAGTACATCCACAAAGGTCAGGTCCATGTAGATGTCATCATATAAACCCGGGTTCCTGGTCATCCAGTGATACATCATGGTATCAGACCAGTGTATCTCCACGCTGTCCGGGATGATAATTTTCCTGTAGCGGAATTCCGTAGGTCCCCCGTAAGTGACTCCGATGGTCTGCAGGGCCCAGGCTCCCCTGATCTTATTCCTGAGTTCCTCCCCGGAGATATTAAAAAATGAATCGTCAGGGTTATCCCCTCCCGGCTGGCAGGCGATAAAAAATATCATTGTAAAAAGAACATAAAAACTGATCCGGTTAATTTTCATGATTTTATCATTTATTGTTGATGCCGGGATTCCCGGGCAAAATAAAAATGCTGAATAAAGATGTGAAAAAATAAATCTATTCAATTCAAAAAAGAAAGAAAAATACGGTTTCTCCGGGTTACAATATAATCTGATTCATATTCCGGGATCGGCGATCCCGGAATGTTTATACATCCACCAGCCAACCATGGGTAAAAAAACAAAGGTAAAAATCATGATTCCCGCGGTCAGCAATACCTCCACGCCGGGAAAACCGACCGCCCTGAATCCGAAGGATAGCAATACAAACAAAAGGGCAATGCTGCCGGTATACATGATGAATGATTTCTGTTTCAATGCGCCTGCAATCAACACAAGGGCCATCAGGATGAAACCAAACACCCGTAATAACCCCGCACTCCCCCATTCCAGTACGAAAGCCAGGTAACTTAAGGAAAGCAGCATGAGTGAAAGTGTACCGAAAACAAAAAGTAATTTTTTTAGTGAACTCATAGTATTAACTGAATATTGATTTTTAACCAATTTAAAGAATTTTTTTTGAATTATCCTCCCTCAAATCAATGTTATTTGACAAATTTGTCAACTAAAAAACATCAATTACGCAATGTTCTCATATAAAATCCTTTTTTTTATTATCGGTTCACTTTTCTTCCTGGTAAACTGCAGTCAGCCCAGGGAACAGGCAGCAGAGGAAATTAAAATTCTTCCTGACCGGAATAATGGGGGGATTGTTTTACCTGAAAAATTCGGCGCACTCGTTGTTGCAGATACCCTGGGCAGAGGACGTCATCTTGCCGTAAATGAAAATGGGGATGTTTATGTACATCTTGGCAAACTGACAGACAGTGGTCATGGGATCATGGCCCTGAGGGATACCGATGGGGATGGCAGGGCTGATAGGGTACGCGGGTATGGCACTGTTCCCGGAACCGGCATACAGATTCACAATGGATACCTGTATTTTTCATCACGGACGGAAGTATACCGTGCAGAAATCACGGGTAACCAGCTCCTCCCAGTAAGCAGCGTCGATACCCTTGTCCATATGGTGGATGGCTCCGGTCATATGGAAAAAACCTTTTCATTCGATAATGCAGGCAATATGTATGTCAATATCGGATCCGCATCGAATGCATGTCAGCAGGAACAAAGGACCAAGGGTTCGCCGGGCATTGATCCCTGCGTGGAGCTGGAAACAAGGGCAGGGATTTGGAAATTTTCCGAAGGCCAGCTGAACCAGCAGCAGTCCCTGGATAAACGATATGCGACAGGCATCAGGAATGCAGTGGCCCTCTCGTGGAATTCGGGTATGAATAAACTTTACGCCCTCCAGCATGGGCGTGACGACCTTCATCGTTACTGGCCGGAATATTATACGGAGGAAGATAACCTGGAATTACCGGCTGAAGAATTTCTTGACATTGAAGAAGGGGATGATTTTGGCTGGCCATACTGTTATTATGATCCGATCAGGGAACAGAAATTAATGAATCCGGAGTATGGCGGTGACGGGGAGACCATCGGAAGATGCGACACTGCCAAGAATCCGCTCCTGGGCCTGCCGGGTCACTGGGGTCCGAACGACCTTCTTTTTTACAAGGGCGACCTGTTCCCGGCCAGGTATAAAAACGGAGCATTTGTTGCCTTTCATGGAAGCTGGAACAGGCTTGGTCATGAACAACAGGGATATAACGTCGTTTTTATCCCCATGGAGCATGGACTTCCTGCCGGTGATTGGGAGGTTTTCGCAGATGGATTTATCGGGGCGGAACCTATTGAAAATTCATCGGATGCTGAATACCGTCCCTGCGGACTGGCAGAGGGACCGGACGGTTCACTGTATGTGGCCGATTCACAGCACGGAAGGATCTGGCGTATCCTGTACTACGCGGATGGCATCCCGGGTTATGGTGAAAAAGAAGTTGCAGTGGTCCATGAGCCCCATGCAGAAAAAGGAATTGATGAATCCCTTACGGAAGGCAAACAGGTATATGATATGTATTGCATGGTATGCCATATGTCAAATGGAAAGGGAGCTCCGGGCATGAATCCTCCCCTGATCGATACGGAATATGTTCTGGGTGACAAAGAACGGCTCATAAAGATCATATTGAACGGAATGAGTGATCCGATCGAGATAAATGGAGAGATCTATCAGAACATCATGGCCCCGCATTCCTTTTTAACGGATCAGCAGATTGCCGATGTGCTTACTTTTGTCAGGAAAAGCTGGGGTAATGATGCCAGCGCGATCCCGGCGGAAGAGGTGGCGGAAGTCAGGGCAAATAATAATCCCTAGAAGGGATCACCGTGAAACATGGAAAGAGGAATATACGTAAACTAATCAATTTATAGATTTTTTAGCATTAAACAATATGATCATGAGAGGGTTTTTCATAAACAACATTAAATCCATAAGTATGCTGATGATAAGTACTTTATTGACAACGGGCTTTACCGCTGACACAAAACTTGATGATCCGAATACAAAGGACAGGGAAAAAATTTCTGAAGAATACAAATGGAATTTATCAGACCTTTACAGTTCCCTTGAAGCGTGGGAGAAAGAAAAGGAAGCTTTTCCGGAGAAATTTGAAAAGATCGGGCAATATAAGGGCAAACTGGGTAATTCTGCTGAAACCCTGTATACGGCTCTTAACTACATGGAGGGAGTTGTTAAAGACCTCTTTAAATTCAGTTCCTATGCAAGTATGCTTTCCGATCAGGATGCCAGAAAGGCTGAACCGCTTTCCATGGATCAGGAAGCCAACCAGATCTACACAAAATTCAATACGGCTTCTGCATACATTACCCCGGAAATACTGGCAATCCCGGAAAATAAATTGAAAACATTCATGAACCAGGAACCCGGACTTTCCAAATTCAAACATTATATCGATGATATCTACCGGACCAAGGAGCATACGCTCTCTGCAGAGGAAGAGAACATCATTGCAGAAGCCAGCCTCATGCAGGGAAATTCATATAATATCTACAGCATTTTCAGCAATGCAGAGATGCCCCGCCCGGAAGTTACACTAGAGAACGGTG
>JAGTVG010000441.1 GCA_018224645.1 Cyclobacteriaceae bacterium | reverse complement strand
GAATTTGTCTGGCAATCCTATCAGGAGACTTTTTCTGTGTTGCCCGAGGAAAAGGCGTCAAACTTTTTGAAAATCAGTCAATTACCATGAATTGCCTGTTCACGTCTGACAAATTTTCAATTTCATTTGAAAAATTTGGTTTAAAAATATTGATATTTGAATCCAACAAAAATAAAAACATGCCGAAAAACCTGGTAATCGTAGAGTCACCTGCAAAAGCTAAAACCATTGAAGGTTATTTAGGGAAGGAATTTAAAGTCAAGTCCAGTTTTGGGCACGTCCGGGATTTACCCAAGGACAACCAGGCCATTGACATTGAAAATGGATTTAAGCCTACCTATGAAATCCCAAAGGACAAGAAGGATATCATCAGCCAGTTAAAAAAAGATGTTAAAGATGTTGATTTCGTTTTTCTCGCCAGTGATGATGACCGGGAAGGCGAAGCGATTTCATGGCATCTGAAGGAGGCCCTGGAATTAAATGATTCACAGACACGAAGGATCGTTTTCAGGGAAATTACAAAAAATGCCATTCTGAATGCCATTCAGAATCCCAGAAACATCAATTATGATCTGGTTTATGCACAGCAGGCACGAAGGATCCTTGACAGACTGGTGGGTTTCGAACTTTCACCGCTTCTCTGGAAAAAAATCAAGACCGGATTATCCGCAGGCCGGGTACAATCGGTGGCGGTAAGGCTGGTTGTAGACAGGGAAAGGGAAATTGAAAAATTCATACCCGAAAGTTTTTATAAAGTTTCTGCGATTTTCCAGATTGACGCTGAAACACAACTCAAGGCAGAGCATCCAAGGAGGTTCAAAACCGAAGAAGAAGCCGTTGCATTTCTTGAATCCTGCAGGGAAGCTGTATTTTCCATAAGAAACCTCGAGAAAAAACCATCCAAAAAATCACCTTCCCCTCCTTTCACCACCTCAACCCTGCAACAGGAAGCTAGCCGGAAATTAGGATTTTCCGTTTCTCAAACCATGATCATTGCGCAAAAATTATATGAATCCGGGAAAATTTCTTATATGCGGACTGATTCCGTCCACCTCTCCAGGGAGGCACTATTCAATGCGAAAAATGTAATTATCAAGGATTTCGGTGATGAATATTCTAAAACACGGCAATACAAGACAAAATCGGAATCTGCACAGGAAGCCCATGAAGCCATAAGACCCACTGATTTTTCAAGCAAGACAATCCCGGGAGACAGGAATGAACAGAAGCTTTATGACCTGATATGGAAACGCGCCATTGCCTCACAGATGGCCGATGCCATGCTTGAAAGAACCATCGTGACCATTGGCATTTCCAATCTTACCGATACTCTTACCGCCACAGGCGAAATCATTAAATTCAAAGGATTCCTGGCCCTTTATCATGAGTCATCCGATGATGAAGCAGAAAATGAAGAGGCTGACACCCTACTTCCCCCGCTTAAAACAGGACAGGAACTGGATCTGCTTTACATGTCCGGGAAACAGGGTTATACAAGGGCACCACTCAGGTATACCGAAGCAAGCCTGGTGAAAAAACTGGAGGAACTCGGGATCGGGAGACCCTCCACCTATGCACCCACCATTTCAACCATCCAGAAAAGAAATTATGTGACCAAGGAATCGAAGGAAGGGAAAACAAGAACCTTAAGGGAAATTATCCTGAAAAACAACCATATCACTTCAAAGGACCAGACCGAAAATTATGGGTTTGATAAGAACAAACTATCCCCCACCAATATAGGGATGGTGGTCAATGATTTCCTTGTGAATTATTTTCCGGGGATCATCGATTTTTCATTTACCGCCAGGATTGAAAAAGAATTTGATGATATTTCACAGGGTAAAATTGAATGGGATCAAATGATCGACAGGTTTTACAGGGATTTCCATCCCATGGTGGAAAATACGGAACAGGTATCACGGTCCGAGGCAAGAAATGTACGGGAAGTAGGCATTGAACCAGAAAGTGGAAAGAAAGTGTTTGCCAAACTTGGAAAATACGGACCGATCATTCAGATTGGAGAAGGTAACGGAGATGAAAAACCAAAATTTGCCAGCCTGCTGAAAGGACAATATATTGAAACCATTTCCCTGGAGGAGGCGCTGCAGTTATTTAAACTACCCAGGGAAGTGGGGACTTTTGAGGGCAAGGAGATCGTAGCAGGCATAGGCAGGTATGGACCGTATATCCGGTTTGAAAATAAATTCATTTCCCTCGATAACCAGGACCCGTTGCAGATCAGGGAGGAAGAGGCGATCGAACTGATCAATGTCAACCGGAAAACGGAAGCCGAGAAACTGATTAAAAAATTTGATGAAGATAAGGATGTCTCAGTACTCAAGGGAAAGTATGGGCCATATATAAAGTTCGGTAAGAAAAATGTAAAAATTCCCAGAGGAAAGGAACCGGCTTCCCTGACCTTTGATGAATGTGTGGAACTGGCCGAAAAAACACCTGCCAAAAAAGGGAGATTCAAGCGAAAAAAATAAATGAAAAAACTGGTAGTTCTCACCGGTTCCGGCATAAGCGCTGAAAGTGGCATCAAAACGTTCCGAGATTCAGGTGGCTTATGGGAGGGGTATGATGTCATGCAGGTGGCTACTCCTGAAGGCTGGTACAGAAATCCTGAGCTCGTCCTTGAATTTTACAATGAACGAAGAAAACAGGCTTTGAACGCTAAACCGAATGACGCACATCTTATTCTTGCCGGTCTGGAAGAATACTTCAATGTCATTATTATCACCCAGAATGTTGACAATCTTCATGAAAAGGCGGGTTCTTCCAGGATCATTCATCTTCATGGCGAATTGTTCAAATCGAGAAGCACAAAAGACGAAAGGCTTGTTTATGATGTAAATGGCTGGGAGCTGAAAATAGGGGACCGTTGTGAAAAAGGTTCACAGTTAAGACCCAATATTGTATGGTTTGGCGAAATGGTCCCGATGATGGAAATAGCCATAAAAGAAACATTAAGTGCTGACATTTTCCTGGTGGTTGGGACTTCACTGGTGGTTTATCCTGCGGCCGGGCTGATCGACTATGTCCCCGATCAAGTGCCTAAATTTATCATAGATCCAAAAATGCCCGATGTTATCCATAGGACGAATCAATATCTGGTGGAAGAAAAAGCAAGTACCGGTATGCTGAAGGTAAAAAATATCCTGCGTGAAAGTTATCTGTGATTATTTAGTCGGGAATTACCGCCTCAAAAGAAGTTTCAAGTATGGATTCACCCTCTGACCCGGACAGGGTTAAATACATGGAGGATATTTGTACGATATCCCGAGAAATGGTGCCGCTATCCTGCACAAATTCAATCTTTCCGGCAATGTCCGGTTTTCCGGATTTTCCGATGATCCGCCAGTATCCGGATTCAAGCGTATCGGATATTGACTGGCAGACAACCGGGTTCGAGCGGATGGTATATTTCAAACTATCGAAATCATCCAGGTAAAATGTGGAAATTGTCTGTAGATCGCATTCGCCGAGGGAATGATCCTGTCCATCCAATTTATAGGAGACACGGAGCCAGCTTTTTGTGGAATCCCCTGACAAGAGCCGGATAACCTCAGCATTGGTGAATTCAACCACTTTCACATCCTCCGTACAACGGGTAAAAAAATAAACCGGCAGAAAAAGAAAAACCAGCAGGGGTTTTTTTATTTTACTCTTCAGCACCTCATTTAGTTTTTTAAGCAACATTTCATCATAGGATCGGCCCTGAATGGAGCCATGGACCAGACCTGATCCAAAATTACACCTTTCCGGAAAAGAAAGTTTCATCCTGGAGAACTCTATTCAGGATTAAGGAGAACCAGCCTGGTCCTGTCGAGCCTCTTCTATACGATCAAAAACCTATATCCTTCCGTTTCTTGCTTCAAAATCTTATTTTTGCAAACCGAATTATAGACAATATCCAAAATGGCCGATTACAATAACAATGAAATAGAAAAAAAATGGCAGAAATACTGGGAGGAAAATAAAACCTACGCAATATCGCTGGATTTTTCCAAACCAAAGTTTTATGTCCTTGATATGTTCCCCTACCCCTCCGGAGCAGGTTTGCATGTCGGCCATCCCCTTGGATATATTGCCTCGGATATTGTGGCCAGGTACAAGACACTTAAAGGATATAACGTACTTCATCCGATGGGATTTGATGCCTTTGGTCTTCCTGCCGAACAATACGCCATTCAAACCGGGCAGCATCCGGCCATTACAACCAACAGGAATATTGAAAGGTATAAGGAGCAATTATTGAATATCGGATTTTCCTATGATTGGGATAGGGAGGTACAAACTTGCGCCCCGGATTATTACCGGTGGACCCAGTGGATATTTCTTCAGCTTTTTAAAAGCTGGTATAATGTAAGATCGGATAAAGCGGAACCGATCGGATCCCTGGTGGAAATCCTGGAAAAAAATGGCAATCTGGATATCCATGCCGCCTGCGATGAAGACACACCCACGATCAGCGCAGAAGAATGGAACAATTACAGTGGTGACGAAAAGCAGCTATTCCTTTTAAAATACCGTCTTACCTACCTCGCCGATACAACAGTAAACTGGTGCCCGGCCCTGGGAACCGTACTGGCCAATGATGAGGTAAAGGATGGATTGTCGGTACGTGGCGGTCATCCTGTTGAACAGAAGAAGATGAAACAATGGAGCATGCGGATCACTGCCTATGCAGAACGTTTGCTCAATGGCCTGGATACCATCGACTGGACAGATGCCTGAAAGGAAATGCAGCGTAACTGGATCGGTAAATCCTATGGCTGCTCGGTCACTTTCGCGGTGGCGGATTCGGATCTTAAAATGACTGTATTTACTACGCGGGTGGATACAATTTTCGGAGTCACATTCATGACCATTGCACCCGAACATGAATTGATCCCGAGACTAACTACCGCCGACAGGATAAAAGCGGTTGAAGAATATATCAACAAGGCCAAACTGAAAAGTGAAAGGGAAAGAATGAGTGAAGTAAGGTCGGTAAGCGGCGTTTTCACGGGATCCCATGTAATTCATCCCTTCACCGGGGAAAAGATCCCTATCTGGATCGCAGATTATGTACTGGCTGCCTATGGTACTGGCATGGTGATGGGAGTTCCCTCATCCGATACGAGGGATTTTGCCTTTGCACATCATTTCGGATTGCCCATTGTGCGTGTTCAAACGGGTGATAAGACGGATATTGCTGAAGAAGATTTTGATCCCAAAGCAGGTACCATGATCAATTCTGATTTTTTAAATGGCCTTCCGGTTGATAAAGCCATAAATCTGGCAACGACAAGGGTGGAAGAAAAAGGAATCGGAAAATCAAAAATCAATTACCGGTTGAGGGATGCTGTTTTTAGCCGACAGCGTTACTGGGGAGAACCCTTCCCAATCTATTATAAAAACGATGTGCCTCATCCCCTTGATGAAGATGAATTACCCCTGATCCTTCCACAAGTCGACGCCTATCTGCCGACGGAGGAGGGTGAACCTCCCCTGGGCAGGGCGAAAAACTGGAAATACCAGGACAAATATCCCTATGAACTCAGCACCATGCCCGGATGGGCCGGGTCCAGCTGGTATTTATTCCGGTATATGGATCCGGATAATAAAAACATGTTTGTTGGCAGGGAAGCCCAGGAATATTGGGAAAATGTTGATTTATATATTGGAGGTTCTGAACATGCAACAGGTCATCTGCTGTATTCCAGATTCTGGACAAAATTCCTGTATGACCTGGAATACCTGACCATGGATGAACCATTTAAAAAACTGATCAATCAGGGAATGATCCAGGGACGTTCCAATTTTGTGTTCCGAATTAAGGGAACCAATAAATTTGTCACAAGCCAGTTGAAAGATGAACATGATGTTCAGGCACTGCATGTAGATGTTAATATCGTAGAAAACGATATTCTCGATATCGAAGAATTCAGGAAATGGAGCCCCGAATACGAAGATGCCGAATTTATCCTGGTTGACGGACAATACCTCTGTGGAAATGAAGTAGAAAAAATGTCCAAATCCCTATACAACGTAGTCAATCCGGACGACATCATCGAAAAATATGGCGCCGATACCCTCCGGCTTTACGAAATGTTCCTGGGACCGCTGGATCAGTCGAAACCATGGAACACACATGGCATAGACGGCGTGAGCAAATTCCTGAGAAAGTTCTGGCGGCTGTTTTTTGATAAAAAAGGGAATTTTATGGTTTCAGAGGATGATCCCAGCATGGATGAACTAAAAATCCTTCACAAAACCATCAAAAAGGCAGAAGAAGATATCGACAGGTTATCCTTCAATACTTCTGTCAGTCAGTTTATGATCTGCACGAATGAATTGTACTCTTTTAACACCCATAAAAGGAAAATACTTGAACCGCTTACGGTGATCATCTCACCGTATGCACCCCATATCTGTGAAGAACTATGGTCGCTGCTGGGACATAATGAAAGCATCACCAGGGCTATGTATCCCAAATACAGGGAAGAATATATCAGGGAGGAAACATTCGAATACCCGGTTTCAGTCAATGGAAAGCTGAGAACAAAAATCAATTTCAACCTGGATACACCCAGGGAGGACATGGAAAAGCAGGTTCTTGCCTCTGAAATAATTCAGAAATGGCTCGGTGGGAAGGATCCTAAGAAGGTGATCATTGTGCCGCAGAAGATCATCAATGTAGTGATTTAGTGAATTCCGACCTTATAGGGATGAAACAGTCGCCCGGATTTGTGGATTGGCCGACCGGCTTTCCAGGGTGGCTGCCAATTGATGAACAAGGCAAATAGACATCGGAGACCTTTGAACGTGCGTCAAACCCTATCTGTTTTCACACTGGAATAGCTTTAATTCCCGTCCTCAACATGATCCTCCGGGGGCTCGAGGTCCTCTTCATCGGGATCTCCGAATTCAGCTTTTTCCTTTTTCTTATCCCCGCGATCATTCCTTTTATTTCCAAACAGCCTTTTGAAAAATCCCACCTTCTCCTCCTCCTGTCCGGCTTCTTCATTGGTTTCAACCTTGAAATCGTCCTTAAAAAGTTCCATACCGTCACGCTGGGGCTTTCTTAAACTTCCAAAAAGGGAATTATAAATGAGTTGCTCGTTATTGAACGTCGTCAGATACCGTTTTGATGGAATCAACACGGAATCCATGGAAAGGGAATCGGCACCATAATTCGCCACCAGGATAGCCTCCTGCGACTCAGGATAGATGGTTACCATCTCGACATTCTTGATTTCGTTGAATTTTACATTGTATGACCTGGATGCATGGATCCCGTTCCTGTTCTTATTGACTTTTCCCAAACCATTTTTTGGCAGGGAATCGGCTTCAAAAAGTGAATATTTCCTGTTCAATACCTGTTCATCAAGGATGTACTTGGTTTGAAATGCCGGACAGGTCGTCTTTCTATAACAGGATGAAAGGAGAATCAAAACCAGCACAAAATGCCCTATTTTTGACGTCAAATGCATTTAAGATAAAACGGGATGATACAAGGTATATTGTTATAGCTTTTAAAAATTATCCGCTGATTATTACAAATTTTATAATTATTTGACTGCAAATATAGGAATATTGTGCTAAAAACAAGAAAAAAGCGGATTTGATTTCAGAAAACCATAAAATAAGAATATTCAGAGAATATTTTTAACCTTTGGAGGAAGTTTGTCAAAAACGAGCTGATAGGAATGATCCGTCCATTCAAACAGCAGTCTGTCACTTACTGATCCATCAAGGTTGACCGTATTCCAGTGTTTTTTATTCATGTGAAATCCCGGGACTACCGGATCATACATTTCACGAAGCTGAACTGCCTTTTCAGGATCACATTTCAGATTGATGCTGTCGAAGGTATCTATGTCGCATAATGCATACATTTTCCCGCCTACTTTAAACACGAGGGTCTGGTTATCAAAGGGAAATTCTTCTGTCGTACCAGGTTTTCTCAGGCAATAGTTCCGGAAATCTTCAATATTCATGGTCAGAAAACCCAGCGTATGATAAGAATGATAACAGCTATCAAAAATATGACAATGCTAATCCTGTTAATTCCATGCATGACCCTTAAACTGAAATTGGTCTTTCTCTCAGGATCCTTTTTCCTGAAGAAATAACCCAGTACTTCACCGAACTGAAAATAATCTTTCCAGCTGTTTTCCTCCTTTTTCATATTCATATTTTATTCTCCTCGTCCAATACTGCAGACGGTTCAATCCATTTCCCGTCTTCTGCGATGAGTGAAATTAATTCGTCGACGGCGTCCCCGGCAGGTACGCTCCGTTTAACCACCTCCTTCCCGCGGTATAAGGTGATCTTTCCTTTTCCGGAGCCCACATATCCATAATCCGCATCGGCCATTTCACCAGGACCGTTGACAATACAACCCATGATCCCGATCTTGATCCCTTTCAGATGATCAGTACGCTTACGGATCCTTGCTGTTGTTTCCTGGAGATCGAAAAGGGTCCGGCCGCAGGAGGGACATGAAATGTATTCAGTTCTCGTTACGCGTGTCCGGGCAGCCTGAAGGATCCCGAATAGTGTATCATTGTTGAACCTGATCCGGTTTAAACGCGCAGGTCTGTCATCACGCATATCCCCTGCTGTTGATAACATGGCTCCGTCTCCCATCCCATCGATAAGCAACCCACCGATATCCGTGGAACCATACAATAACAGGGAGTCTGTTGAGATACGTTCATAACTGCGGGAGATTACAACAGGTAAATCGATGTTATGTTCCATTAACAGCAGGAAAAATCTCCTCAGGTCGGCATAGGCATGTTTATTCGAAGTTTCCGCGACAATCACAGCGGTGACTTCACCCTGCAGCGCTTCCATCAATGCATCATCGGTCTCAGCCATGTTCAGCCTGATGAAATTCAATTCACCATGCCGGTTCTGAATATCCGCGAGATCTCTCCGGCCAAACATCGGAAAGCAGGAATTTTTCCTTCCATTCTCCAGCCATACACTGGAATCCTGAATTTCTTTGAGCCCGGATGGCAGATCAAAACCGGCCGGTTGTTTCCCGGTATAGACATAATCCGCACCCGTATCCTTCATAATGAATTTATCCGGCTCGGGCAGATAAACATGGCCGATGGGCCTGAGGTCTTCATACTTCAAAATGGGAAAATGACTGTAATCGGCAATTACCCTGGGTACATTTCCGGCGCCAAAATTCAGGATCTCCCGGGTTTTCCTTCGATTGTATTGGAAGGGATCCACTTGATTGACAGCAATTTCCCGTATCTTTTCATGGGGGATCCTTTCATGGTACCGGTCAACCAGTATTTTAGCCACCGGAATTTCAAATTCCGGTTCCTCTGTCAGGGAAACACGTACCGTATCACCCAGACCATCTTCAAGCAATGTACCGATCCCCACGGCTGATTTAATCCGGCCATCTTCGGCCTCCCCGGCCTCAGTCACGCCAAGATGAAGCGGATAAGGCTGCAATCCTCCTTCTTCAAGCCGGTTCACCAGCAGCCTGTATGCCTGTACCATTACGACAGGGTTACTGGCTTTCATGGAGAGGACAATATTGAAAAAGTCCATTTCCTCACATATCCTGACAAATTCCAGTGCCGATTCCACCATACCCAGGGGCGTATCACCATACCGGCTCATGATCCTGTCGGATAAGGAACCATGGTTGGTTCCGATGCGCATTGCGGTTCCATATTCCTTACAGATCTTCACCAGGGGCGTGAATTTATCCCTGATCCTGTCCAGCTCGGCAAGATATGTTTCCCGGGTATATCTTATCTGCTCAAATTTCTTTTTATCTGCATAGTTCCCGGGATTTATACGTACCTTTTCGACGATCCTCGCAGCCAGTTCAGCTGCATTCGGCGTAAAATGGATATCGGCAACGAGCGGAGTGGAATACCCCCTTTTCCTGAGTTCTTTTTTGATGTTTTCCAGGTTTGCGGCTTCATTGATGGAAGGGGCCGTGATCCGTACATATTCGCAACCTGCCTCAATCATCCGGATCGCCTGCTCTACGCTTCCCTGGGTATTCATGGTATCTACGGTGGTCATCGACTGAACGCGAATAGGATTCGTCCCGCCCAGCGGAATATCTCCGATATAAACTTCGCGCGTTTCACGACGGCTGTAGGCGGTCATGCTGTTACAGTACTGCTTCATGAATGATATATCCTGAGTATGTGTGGACAAAGTAATATGCTTAACAAGTTACAAAGTTAACCCAAAAAACAGATGATTTGTTTGTATTACTTACCATTCCCTGCTTCTTATGGATTCTTCCAGGATTCATCACCGGTCCTTCTTCCTTGCAGATCCCCTTTGACTGCAGATCATCATAAATTTTTTTGACAATATTTTTAGTATATTTAAATATTTACTAATTTTGTTAGTATATGTATTTATGTTGTCACACCCATTTCAGCATGCTTTATGGCACGCTGTCCCCCGCCGAGCTTTTTAACGAAGCCCGGCGCAACCAGGTTCATAAACTGGTCATTGCTGACATCAACAACACTTCTGCATTTATCGAGATGCAGCGCTTCTGCATTGAGAACCGGGATGAATATGATCTTGAGGTGATCCCGGGTATTGAATTCCGGAGGGATCATAAATTTCTTTATGCCGCGATCGCCATGAATGAATCCGGTTTTGAAGAGATCAATACTTTCCTTTCAAAATATAACCTTCAACAAGATTCCCTGCCGGATCTTCCTCCCAGGTTCCATTCCGCTTATGTGATTTTTCCTGGCGGGAGCAGGGATCCATCCGGGATGCATGAAAATGAATTCATCGGGATCCGGGCTTATGACCTGAACCGGATCCGTTCCCTGGGCCTGGAGGATAAGGAAGAACGGCTGGTGATCTGGCATCCTGTCACCTTTGCCAGCAAAACCGGCTATAATGTACACCGCCTGTTAAGGGCCATTGACTCCAACACACTCCTGAGCAAACTGCCGGCTGAGTTACAGGCACCCATGGATGAGTACATGATCCCGGAAACTGAACTGTTGAAGTACTACTGGCAATTCCCGGTGCTTATTTCCAACACAAAAATGATCATTGAGACAAGCCATGTGGATCTGCAGCTCGGGGTCATAAAAAACAAAAAAACCTTTACAGGAATTCAGGAAAAAGATCATTTTATTCTCAGGAACCGGGCCCTTGCCGGTTTCAGGAGAAGATACACCGAATACGACAGCTATGCCATGAGCCGGCTTTTGAAGGAACTCGATGTGATCGCTGAGCGGAAATTCGAGGCTTATTTTCTGATTTCACTGGATATTGTGGAATTTGCCAAAAGCAGGGGATTTGCACATGTAGGCCGGGGAAGCGGTGCCAACAGCATGGTGGCCTATTGCCTGGGCATTACTGACGTTGATCCGGTTGAGCTGGATCTGTATTTTGAACGGTTCCTGAATCCTTACAGAAGTTCGCCCCCGGATTTCGATATTGATTTTTCGTGGAAAGACAGGGATACAGTTACCGAATATGTAATCAATAAATACCGGGGAAATGCTGCCCTGCTGGCTACCTACACCACATTCCAGGGAAGGTCGATCATTCGTGAGCTGGGCAAGGTTTTTGGTCTTCCCAAAAGGGAGATCGATACGATCATCGATTATCCAAAACAAAACCAGCACCGGGATGATATCACCCGGCTGATATTCCAGTATGCCAGATACCTGCATGACAGGCCGAGGAACCTTTCCATTCATGCCGGGGGTATCCTGATCACGGAAAAGCCCATCACTGCCTATACTGCCCTCGACCTGCCACCGAAAGGATTTCCCATAACCCATTTCGACATGATTTCAGCCGAAGATCTGGGAGCCAATAAATTTGATATACTCAGCCAGCGTGGCCTGGGACACATCAAGGAAGCGGTTGAATTGATCAAAAAGAATAAAGGCATTGATGTGGACATACATAGGTTCCGCGAAATCAAGGAAGATAAGAAGGTGAACAGGTTGTTGCAGGAAGGCAGGGCGATGGGGTGTTTTTATATCGAATCTCCGGCAATGCGTATGCTGCTCGGGAAACTTGGCTGCGACAATTACCTTACGCTCGTAGCGGCAAGTTCGATCATCAGGCCAGGTGTGGCGCGTTCCGGAATGATGCGGGAGTACATTTACCGTCATCTCAATCCGGGCAAATATGATTACCTCCATCCCAAAATGGAGGAACTCATGAAGGAAACCTACGGGATCATGGTTTACCAGGAAGATGTGATCAAGGTAGCGCATCATTTTGCAGATCTTGACCTGGCCGAAGCTGACATACTCCGGCGGGGGATGTCGGGTAAGTTCCGGTCGAGAAAAGAGTTCCAGAGAGTCGAAGATAAATTTTTCAAAAACTGTAAGGCTAAAAAATACCCGGAAGAGATCTTCAGGGAGTTATGGAGGCAGATCGAAAGTTTTGCCGGCTATTCATTTTCGAAAGCCCATTCCGCCAGCTATGCCGTTGAAAGTTACCAGAGCCTGTTTCTGAAGGCTTATCATCCCTACGAATTTATGGTAGCCGTCATCAATAATTTCGGGGGTTTTTACCGGACCGAATTCTATTTTCATGAAGCAAGGATGGCCGGGGCCAGGATAGAGGCTCCCTGTGTCAACCGGAGCGACTACCTGACGAACATTCACCAGGACACCATTTTTATCGGTTTTATTCACCTGAAAAGTCTTGAAATAAAAATCGGCGAGAAGATCGTTGATGAACGGAACAATCATGGGCATTACCGGGATTTTGACGATTTCCTGCAAAGGATCTCAACCGGTCTCGAACAGATCCGCATCCTCATCAGGGCAGGTGCTTTCCGGTTCACCGGTAAATCGAAAAGGGAACTACTCTGGGAGGCACATTTTTTCTTCGGTAAACCCAAAACCAGCAATGCGGAAAGGAATCTTTTCGATGTTATCGTAAAAAAATTTAATCTCCCGCAACTGGAAAAAGACGCACATGAAGATGCTTATGATGAACTTGAATTGCTCGGATTTACGTTGACCAATCCTTTCGGACTATTGAAACCCCATATTGCCCCTGACACCATGGCAGCTACCCTGATGGACAAGATCGGCAAACAGGTCATCATGGCCGGTTATCTCGTCACCACCAAAAACACCTACACAACTGATCATAAACTGATGCATTTCGGCACTTTCATTGATGAAAAAGGCCAGGTATTTGACACGACCCATTTCCCGGACACAGCCTCGAAATTTCCCTTCAGGGGGAAGGGATTTTATCTGTTGAAGGGAAAGGTTGCGGAAGACTTCAATTATCCGATGGTGGAAATAAATTATATGGAAAAACTACCCATCCTGGGACCCGACCGGAAGGAATATGATTTTTCTGATAAAATTGAAGTGAAGGGCCAAGATCATTAAAAATAATTAAAATAAACCCTGCTTGTTTTGCTGTACTTTTAATTATCAGACCTTATACTCCCCGAAAATATAAATATGGCAATCTAAACTTTGAAATGAAATATAAAATTTTTAGATTTGACCGAGACATTAAATCAGGATCGGAAGATCCTATGGCTGCCAAAACTGATCACAAAAAAGGCCTTATTGAAAGGCCTTTTTTTATTTAATGCTTTTTTATTTAACGTGCTTTTTTTTCCTGAAATATCAATAGAGACATAAATTTTTCTACATTTGCCTCTCAGTTTAAACAATCAGTCATGAACTCAACGAAAATATTTTCCTATATCCTGATTTCCGTCATCATTGGTTTACTCAGCTGTACCAGTGATCCGCAGGAACCTACCGGGACCTTTAACGTCACGTTGAGCGGGGGATTGAACGATCAGCTTCAGGGCAATGCCAGGTTCAACCTCTTACCCAGCAGTACGAACGGCAGGATTATCATCAACCTGGAACAATCGGAATCTGTCTATATCCGGTTAACATTTTTTAATCCCGACCCGGCCCAGATCTTTCTCGAACCCGGGACCTATACCGTGGTTGACCAGGCCGGCCAGAATGTAACATCTGAAGTCCTTGTCGATTACATAAGCCAGGTAGGAAGCTTCAGCGCATCCTCCGGTGCAATAAATGTAGGAATTGTCAAAGACACTCAAATCAAGGGTGACCTGGTGAATATATTGTTCAATACCATCAATGTTACCTGTAATGGAAGTTTTGACGCGATTCCCGAATAAAAAACATCAAATCCCCGAAATCGAAAAAAGACGGTCAAAAAATCCTTTCCGTTAAATGGCCAGTATCCGGACAATTATGCCTGAAAACATCCGTAAACTTAAAAAATCCGAAGTAATCAGAAAAAATATTTGTTAAATATGAATTCTGTCTTTATCATTGTATTGACATCCGAAAAATGGGTCGTATAAATTTCAATATAGTAAACAAGAAAGATGCTTCCTCCAAGAGGTGTGCATGCTGGTACTGGTGTTGTTGTTTTCGGGGGAAAGGTTTGCTATATTCTGGTCTATACTTGAACGATCCTGACTAAAATGGATTAATTAACTTAAAGAATATTAAAAGCCTTTCCTGAAACTTCGGGAAAGGCTTTTTTTTTACCAATTAAACATATCAACAATGAAAAGTTTCCGTACAGAACTTGAAGATCCTGTCGTTGAAAAAGACATTCTTGAACTGGAAAAAAAGATCCGCCAGTTTCATGATCTTGAAATTGATGAAGAAAAATTCCGCAGCCTGCGGTTGGCAAGAGGGATCTACGGACAACGCCAGCCAGGGGTTCAAATGGTCCGTATCAAAATTCCCTATGGAAAATTGACTGCGCATCAGTTAAAGATCATAGCGGATATCGCCGATGAGTATGCAAGCGGAACATTGCATGCAACCACCCGTCAGGATATACAGATACATTATGTAAGTCTTGACCGTACGCCTGAACTCTGGACAAAACTGGAACAGAGTAAAATTACCCTCCGTGAAGCATGTGGCAATACAGTGAGGAATGTTACTGCATCTCCCATAGCCGGGATAGATCCGGAGGAGGCTTTCGATGTTTCCCCCTATGCGCAGGCAACATTTGAATATTTCCTGAGAAATCCTGTCTGCCAGGATATGGGCAGGAAATTCAAAATTTCTTTTTCCTCAAGCGACAGCGATTCGGCCATGAGCTTTATTCATGATCTCGGGTTTATACCAAAAATAAGGATCATGGGTAACCGGAAAATCAGGGGCTTTAAGGTTCTCATCGGAGGAGGTCTCGGCGCACAGCCATTTCTCGCCCAGATAGCCACTGAATTCCTGGAGGAAGACAGGCTTATTCCGTTTATTGAATCGGTTCTCCGGGTATTTGACCGTTATGGCGAGCGGGCCAGAAGGCATAAAGCCCGGATCAAGTTCCTGCTGGCCGATATTGGCCTGGAGGAACTGCTCAGCCTTGCCCGAAAAGAGGAAACAGCATTAAAAACAAGGAAATTCGAAATCGATAAAGACATTCAATATGCCGATATCCCGGGAAAAAAATTCCCACCGGCAGACCCGGTCGATCCGGTGAAATATGCACTCTGGTTGAAGACCAATGTGATCAGTCAAAAACAACCCGGCTATTCTGCAGTTTTCATCAAAGTCCCACTTGGAAATATCACTTCGGATACTGCACGCAAACTTGCGGATGTTGCCTTAGAATTTGCCGCGGATGATATCCGGATTACAATCAATCAGGGTTATCTGTTCAAGTACATCAGGAAATCGGCTTTGCCGCATTTATTCAATGCATTGGCAGACCTGGAATTGGCGGAACCTGGATTCGACAGCACCACAGATATCACTGCATGTCCGGGTACAGATACCTGTAACCTGGGAATATCGAGCAGTACCGGTGTTGCCAGGGTACTTGAAAAAATGATCATAGAAGAATACCCGCAACTGATCACGAATACAGATCTCAAGATCAAGATCAGCGGATGCCCCAACAGCTGCGGACAACATGGAATAGCGGGAATTGGATTCCACGGAAGTTCGATCAAAAAAGACGGACAGGTTTTGCCTGCCGTACAGGTATTGCTGGGCGGAGGTATTCTTACGGACGGTAATGGAAAAATTGCCGAAAAAGTAATTAAAATACTCAGTAAAAGGGCCCCCATTGGACTCAGACTCCTGCTGGATGATTATTTAACAAATAAAAACGATCATGAAAAATACATGGAGTATTACGAAAGACAATCCAAGAATTATTTTTACCAGCTTTTGAAGCCGCTGAATAATCTCGATTCTGTGGAAAGTTCGGAATTTATAGACTGGGACCGTCAGAAATCATTCGAATTACATACGGGGGTAGGAGAATGCGCAGGTGTCATTATCGACCTGGTAAGTACGTTATTTTTTGAAGCTGAAGAAAAACTTGAATGGGCAAGGGAAAACTTTGAATCAGGGAAATATGCAGATTCGATCTATCATGCATACAATACATTCATTCATACTGCAAAAGCCATGCTTCTTACCCGGGACGTCACCTGTAATTCACAAATCAGCATGATCAGACAATTCGACGAAAATTTTGATTTTCAGGAGATTACCGGATTAACCGCCTCATTTGCCAGCACCGTTTTAAAGATCAATGAAAATGAACCCGGCCGGGAATTTGCCAAGCAGTATATCCATGAATCAGAATATTTTCTGAATGCGATAAAATCCCTCAGGCAAGAAGAAGTGTCAGAATTTAAAACTCCGCAAAATGAACCAGTCAGGTAATCCGGCGCTAACCCTTGTGGGTGCAGGTCCGGGAGATCCGGACCTGATCACGGTGAAGGGATTGAAAAAACTAGCCGATGCTGATGTTGTATTGTACGATGCGTTGATCAATGTGGAATTGTTAAAATATGCGCCGGCTGATTCCCTGAAAATATTCGTGGGGAAACGTTCGGGAACACATTGTTTTACACAGGACGAAATAAATCGGATGATCGTTTTTTATGCAAGGGAACGCGGACATGTGGTAAGGCTTAAAGGGGGTGATCCCTATGTATTTGGTCGGGGATTTGAAGAATATTCCTTTGCAGTAAAACACCAGATCCCTGTTGAGGTAGTGCCAGGAATATCCTCAGCCACCGGTTTATCCGCTGCCATGGATGTACCTGTTACCATGCGCGGGATCAGTGAAAGTTTCTGGGTTGTGACCGGAACAACCAGGGATGGGGTTTTTTCAAAAGATCTGAAGATTGCAGCTCATTCGACTGCAACAGTCATCATATTAATGGGTATGAAAAAATTATCCAGGATCGTGCAGACCTACCGGTCCGTCAATAAGGAAAATTATCCGGTTATGATTATTCAGAATGGAACCCTGTCGGATGAAAAATGTGTGACAGGTACGATCAGCACCATTGAAAGTCTTGTCCGGGAACAAAATCTGAGTTCCCCCGCTGTTATCATCGTCGGAGAAGTTATTGAAAGAACCTGTGGTTATATCCGGAAAAACAAAAGTCTTTTATATGATGCGGTTTTCACCGGTTATAAAAGGGGAGCAAGAGCTAAAGGAAATTTCTCAAAAGTAAGTACCAGAATCTGATGGAAAAGAATCAATTATTCCCGGTATTCCTTAAAATACGGGAACTGAATATTTTATTGGTGGGAGCCGGTTATGCAGGAGCGGAAAAACTCAGTGCCTTGTTGAATAATTGTCCGGATGCCAGCATTACCGTAGTGGCTGACCATATTTCTGAATCTGTTTCGAAACTGGCCGTTCAGCATTGGAATGTCCGTCTGGTACAGCGGAAGTTTATTCATTCTGACCTATCAGAAAGGGACCTGGTTTTCCTGGCGACGAATGATGTACGCCTGCATAAAAAAATCGTCAATGAAACCAGGAAACAGAAGATCCTCACCAATGTTGCAGATACGCCCGATCTATGCGATTTTTATCTGGGTTCAATCGTCCGGAAAGGAAACCTGAAGATCGGAATTTCAACCAACGGGAAATCCCCGACCATGGCGAAAAGAATCAGGGAATTCCTAGAAGATCTTATTCCCGAAAATATAGATACACTGCTTGAAAATCTACATCATTTCCGCAACAGCATCAAGGGGGATTTTCAGAAAAAAGTGGACACCTTAAATGAATTTACACGGTCCTTCCTGGAGAAGAACAATAATCATGACAAAATACACCAGAACTAAAAAAATGAGCAGCCTCCTTGAACAAAAAATTGCCGAAAGCGTGGATCTTGAATTCCTGAATAAAAAATACAGGACGATGACGCCGGAAGAACGGATCCGTGAAGTATACTACGAATTTGACAGGATATTGCTTTCCTCCTCTTTTGGCACAACGGCTGTTTTTCAGCTGCATCTCTTTTATAAACAGCAGATTATTCAGCCTGTACATTTTATTGATACTACCTTTCATTTTGAGGAGACTCTTGCTTACCGGAATCAGTTACAGCAACTTTTCGATCTGGAAATTATCGATATAAAACCGGATACCGAATGGAATAAAATCACGCATGAAGCAGAATTGTGGAAAATAGATCCGGATCACTGCTGCAGCATCAATAAGGTTAAACCCTTCGAAAAAATAAAGGAGGGTTATGATCTCTGGATATCGGGTCTGATGAGATGGCAAAGCAGCCACAGGGAACAGTTGAACATATTTGAAAAAAGAAAGGGCATCATTAAATTCTATCCCATACTCGATGTAAGTGAAAAACAGGCCCGGAATTATATTAAAAAATATGAACTGCCCGTACATCCTCTAAAACCCCTTGGTTATGAATCCATCGGGTGTATCCACTGTACATTAAAAGGTAAAAAAAGAAAAGGACGGTGGGCAAAAACCATAAAAACAGAATGCGGGCTGCATTTATAAGTACCGGAAAGTATGCCGGCCATTCCTTGAAGGAATTTCATTTAAATATAAAAGCCGGGCCTGAGCCCGGCTTATATATATTTTAGTTTATCAGGTACCTAAAAATCCCAGTTAAAAAAATATTC
>JAGTVG010000440.1 GCA_018224645.1 Cyclobacteriaceae bacterium | reverse complement strand
TTATGAGGTATCCGATTTGCCTGGGATGGATATTAAAGTGCCTGATGATCTTGGGAAAGGCAGGCGTGAGGCTCGATACACCCATGATGGCCAGCAGCGTAATGGAAAAAATAATGTAGAGATTCCTGTCCTTAAATAAACTGCTTTTGTTTTCCCCCATGCAAGGATTTGATTATCCTTACAAAACTAGGACGGAATATCGTTTTCCCCCCGAAAATAAATGAAATATTTCCTGCTGGCGATGAAGCTCCGGTGATGAAATTTGAACTCATGCCATGACCCGGAGTCATGGCATGAGATCAAATTTTACGGTCGGAAAAATTATCAACAGATTTTCAGGGATGACGGTAGTCGTGGAGATCATAACATTACCTGTTGATCCACACTATTCGATCAAGTAGGGCAAAAAATCACCATACCCTTCCTGTTGCATTTGTTCTCCGGGAATAAATCGTAACGCTGCAGAATTCATGCAATACCGTAAATTGGCAGGTTCCGGACCATCATAAAACACATGCCCCAGATGTGAATCTGCAAAACGGCTGCGTACCTCCACCCTGCTCATACCAAAGGAATTATCAATTATTTTATTGATATATCTCAGATCCATGGGTTTGGTAAAACTGGGCCATCCTGTCCCTGATTTAAACTTATCCGCTGAACTGAACAGGGGTTCACCGGAAACGATATCTACATAAATGCCCACCTCTTTATTATCCCAATATGGATTATTGAAAGCCGGTTCAGTACCTTCCTGCTGGGTCACTTCAAACTGGATCGAAGTCAGCTCAGATTTCAACCTGGACCGGGAAGGGATCTCGTATTGATCTGCCTGGGGTTTCCCCCAATGCTTTTTTATGAATTCGTCCCGTCCGGAAGCATTTCGATATTCCTCATACCGTTCCGTATGGTTTCGATAAAAATCCTGGTGGTATTCTTCTGCCGGATAAAAAGTTTTATAGGCAATAATCTCAGTTACAATGGGATCCTGGAAAAGCCCGGATGTATTCAGCCATTCCCTGGAATTTTCAGCAACCTGTTTCTGTTCGTGGTTATGATAAAAAATAGCCGACGAATACTGCTGACCCCGGTCATAAAAAGATCCTCCGGCATCGGTCGGATCGAATTGTTTCCAGAACAGATCCACGAGTTCGGTGTAACTTACCGTATAGGGATCGAAAATGATCTGTACGGATTCACGATGATCCGTTTTTCCTGCGGATACATTGTCATAGGAAGGATCCACTTGGTCCCCTCCGGAGAATCCTGATATGACAGATAATACTCCATCCACTTCTTCGAAAGGGGCTTCGATACACCAGAAACAACCTCCGGCAAAAGTGGCAGTCTCAGTGATTCCTTCATGGGAATTCAAGGTCATGTCCGTATTATCCATCTCCTGCTGATCACCTGCCTGACAGCTTATTAACAATAAAAACAATAATTTCAAGGATATAAAGGCCTGCATATTTCTCATTTTCATGCTGATTCCGATATTGATTTATCTGTTTATATTTTGACGTTCGGAAAATCCCTGCCCTTTAATGATTCCCCCGCTAAATATATTAACCCGGGAATCCATTAAATGGTTATGATAAATTAATGTAATTATTGATTACTGCACGTCCACCACCGGGCAGTTCACCAGGGCTGCCCCTTCTGCCAACAGGGATGCCTGCATGGCACTGGGCCAGTCAAATACCTGGTTAAAATCCGCGTTATCATAAACATCAACATCCCAGAATGGTGAATACATAGCGTCTTCGGGTAATGTTTCTACCACATTATGGGTCTGATCGGAATCCATTTCAGTTCTGAATCCGGATGGCGGGCCCCCGCCTTCCTCACCCGGATTGATGTTAAAGGTAACGAGTATGTCCGATACAGGGACTACCGGATGACCTTCAGCAGGCGGATTAACGGTGAGTTGCTTTTCCTCAAAGGTAAAATAGAAGACTATCTGGTCCCGGAACCATCCCCGGATCAGGCCATTATCTTCCGTTAGGCCATATCTCAGGTCGGCAGTAGATCCTCCGGGAACCACCGGGCAGTTTACAATCATGCTGGTACGATCAATTTTAAAGTTATTCAACATCAGTTGGTCCAGACTGGTTATCGTATTGGCCACATAATCTTCCGGTACCGTCACCCTGTGTACATGCCAGAAATCATTGTATCCTTCATCCCCGGGAACCACATCGATGATATTTAACTGACCGCCAACGGGTGAATTTTCCCCTTCCCTGAATAAAACAAATATGGGAGCAGAGGTGATGGGTTGAACATCGAAATTATAATATTGTACGAGTTCACTGTCAGGGCCCAGGCCCTGGGTTATGAAAGGTACCTGGTCAAAATTTATGGGCTGACCAGGACCCGGTAATCCATTGGATCCATCTCGCACAAAAAGCGTTCCTGCGTCCGCACTGAACCGGTCAACGGTAACCTTGGGTGCCAGGTCAGGGTCCAATGGCATGGGAGCGGAAGGCATTTCCTCATCATTACAGCCTGAAAATTGAATTATGATTAAAAGGACAGGTAAGATTAATATTTTTTTCATGAGTCTCATCATTTAGATTTTCCTATTGGATCAAATCTAACCTCCGGATATCACGAAAAAATCACAAAAGTATGAAAAGAGTATAAATTCCGGGGTACTGAATGGATTATCTGATCTGTTCTTCGGGAACCGGTTGAGGTGGAATGATAATGGAAAAGATCGTTCCCCTGTTGACCGTACTCTTTACACTGATCTTAAATCCATGCAACTCAATAATCTTATTAACGATGGCTAAACCCAATCCGGTGCCGTTTCGTTCGTCACTTTCTGATTTTACCCGGTAATACCTGTCAAATATCCTCGGAAGCTGTTCTTCTTCAATCCCGATTCCTGTATCCCGGATGGTGATCAGTATGTTGTGATCATTGGTCATGGCAAGTGAAAGACAAATCTCCCCGCCTGGATCCGTATAATTAAAAGCATTATCCAGAAGATTCTGTATTACCTTTTCCATCATCTGTATATCTGCATACACAGGCAGAATCTGTCCATTACATTCCAGAAAAAGTTTTATTTTCTTTACATCAGCTATAATCTGGTTTTTCTGTTTGATATCGTGCAGGAGTTCGGCCAAAGAAAATATTTCACGATCGGGACCTGCATCACTTGCTTCCAGGTTTGATAGTTCAAACAATTCATGCACCATTTTCAACATCCTGTCAATATTTTCAACCATGGTTTCCAGATATTCATTTCTTTTTTTCGAAGACAACCTGTTATTCTTCAGCTGTATCGTTTCCGCATACCCCCGGATAATGGTAAGGGGTGTACGCAGATCATGGGAAATATTGGCAGCCAGTTCCCTGCGATTTTTATCCAGTTTTTTCAGATCATCAAAGTTCCTGACAATGGTGTCGGCCATATCGTTGAATGAATCGGCAAATTCCTGCAATTCACTTTTGCTTTTTAAATGGATTCTCGCCTGCAAATTACCCCCTCGAAAATCATATATCACCTGTACTATCTGCCTGATGTTACGGACAATAAAACCAATGGCAATAAATCCGATAATTACGGCTGCTATCGATGCAATGATCATGGAACGGATGCCAAGCCGTAAAATATAACTGCCCAGAATCATCTGGGATGCGTTTTCATATTCCTGCCCACCCAGGATCACGTAAATATACCCTTTGAATTGTTTCTCCTCAATGACACGCGCGGCAGAAAATGTTTTCTTTTTTCCAGGATTTTTGGGATCCATTCCCAATAAAAAATCATTTTTCTTATCCGAAATGAATTCCTTAATTGGATTCAGTGGAACTTTTTCAGTAGTGATTTTTTGATTGGGTGCATAATAGGCAAGAATGCGTCCGGCGGTGTCCAGTAGATACACTTCGATGCTTGGATTGATGACCATTACATCGTGAAAAACATTTTTCAGCACATTGAGATTTGCGGAATCTCCCTGAAAACAATCATTCTCTGCCGCTATATGCGCCGCAATTTCAATATCAAGATTCTGCCTGGTCTCCTGAAAATACATTTCAGCAGTATTCAATGAAATATAAATATAGATCCCTGAAATGATCAGAAGGATGAGAAGAAATAGAAAGGAAATTCGCCAGAAAAGGGAATTAAAAAATCCTGTCATTGATTGTTTCTTTATCAATCTGATCATTAAAACGGTAGCCGAGTCCCCAGGTGGTGATGATATATTCAGGATTGGAGATATCCCTTTCAATTTTATTCCGCAATCGGTTGATATGTGAATTCACCGTGTGTTCATATCCACTGAATTGATATCCCCAGACCAGTTCCAGTAAATTCCCCCTTGAATAAGTCCTGCCCGGGTGTTTTGCCAATAAAATCAGCAGACTGAACTCTTTAGGGGTCAGTTCAACCCGTTTGCCATTCAATAATACCTTATGATTCATCCCGTCAATTTTTAAGGCGCCGAAATCCAGCCTTTCTGAAGCCCCAACCGGGTGGTTATACGCGTCCATTCTTCTGAAAAGCGCCTTGATCCTTGAAATTAATTCCCTGATGCTGAAAGGTTTGGTGATGTAGTCGTCAGCACCCACCTCCAATCCAAGTACCTTATCAATTTCATCTGATTTTGAAGTTAACATCAGAATAAGCGTATTGATCCTTTGCCTTCTCAATTCCTTACAGATCTCCAAGCCATTCAGATCGGGAAGCATGATATCCAGCAGAATCATATCATGCTGCTGGTTCTGTGCAAGTTGCATGGCTTTACGGCCATTGAAAATTTTTGTCACACTGTATCCATGATCCTTCAAATGAAGTTTCAGAAGATCCGATATCTCGCGATCATCTTCGACGATCATAATTGATTTCTTTTTTATAAGATTATCCATCATGATTTACACAATTTTAATTCTTACGATAATACGATAAACGCAACTTAATCGAACTTCTCAATTTTCAGCGCAATCCCTTTCTTCTGTATTTAGCCAATATTAACCAATTTAGATAACTGTTTTGTTCTTGAATCAGGGTTTTGTCGGATAGATTACATTCATTAATAAGTTTCATGGGCATGACGGGAAGGTACTTGCCGGAGTCGCAGCCGGGCTGACGACACTCAGTAGAATTTTTATTCATCGGAGGATAATACAGGTTCATCCCATTGATCCACACGTTCGTCAATTCACAAGGGTGTGTTCGTGAAGTCATTTCAAAATCATATCTATCCTGTCGATTTTGTCCTTGATCAACGTGAGGAACAGATAGATCCATCACGGTTTTTCAGAATCAACCGGAAATATATCGTCAATATGGACGTCATCACGAATATGACCGCCTTCTCGCGGGGACGGATAAAACTGGACCTGAATCCCGCTCCGGATTTTCATGATGATATGATCGTGAGCATAGAACGCGTGAAAGATTTCAGGGTCTGGATGAACAGTTAACCAACCAGATCTCAATGAAAATATTTTCCTGATGATGATTTTTTAAGTGTTTGCAGGATCATCCACAAATAAGATTGAAAATGGTTCTTGTGGAGCCCTGAAATGAAAATTATCCCGAGGTTAATTTAATATTAAGTTAATATTAAGCCATGTGGGCACCATCATCATGCCTTAACACATTATTAACAAAGAGGCTGGTTTGCATAACAATAATTTAACTTTCACGTAACTGATGCTTCATTTCATTTGACTTTTTTAGCATACATTATTTTTTCATTAATTTATTGTTACCCGACATTCACCATATAATTCGTTTCGGTACATTTTTATTTTTTCTATTCACTGTGAGTAGAGTTAATGGACAACAGTCATATTCGCTTCCAGAATTCCTGCCTGTTTTAGCCTTATATGAAACATTAGAAAATCCTGAACATGAAAGTAAGGGAGATGTTATTCCGGCAAAAGGTGTCAAGGTAGCGGAAAAAAGCAAAATTAAAAGCAATTTGAATTTTAATATTGGCCAGACTTCCTACCTTTTCAAGTTTGGAGGCAGAATTCAGACAAGATTTGATTACCTGGATTACCGTGGCAACGATCCGGGTGATGATAAGCATAAACTTTACGTCCGCCGGCTGAGGTTTAAAACGGATGGTTTTTTGTTTACCCCTGATCTGGAATATAAACTTGAAGTCGACCTGCTTGAATTAAAAATCCTCGACCTGGTGTTTAAATGGAATGCCGGCAGGAATTTCAGTATATGGGCAGGGCAAACCAAACTTCCCGGAAACCGGGAACGGGTGATTTCGTCAAGTAATCTTCAGCTGGTTGACCGATCGCTGCTGAATTCAAAGTTTACGCTTGACCGGGACATTGGGATATGGTTCATGCATAGGATGCAATTTGGAAAGATGGTATTTAATGAAATGTTTGCCGTCACGAAAGGGGAAGGCATTGATTTTATCTATAAGGATAAGGAAAATGTTTTTACCGGCCTGGATTACACCTTACGGTTCGAGCTCCTGCCATTTGGAAATTTCACAGGTCATGGAGATTATTCTGAAGCCGATCTGGTACGGGAAAAAACACCGAAACTGGCCCTTGGCCTGACTTTTGATTTTAATAACAATGCGGTAAAATCAAATGGCCAGCATGGTAAAGTCCTTGACCAGCATGCCAACCTGAGATCAATATTTGCAGATGCCATGTTCAAATACAATGGTTTTTCCATGATAACTGAATATGTAAACCGTAATGCGACGGATATATTTTATGCCCCTCTGGATAGCCCTGGATCCTACAGGAATGAATTTTATATCGGGAATGCCTTTAATTCACAAATTGGCTACTTATTTAAAAACAATT
>JAGTVG010000439.1 GCA_018224645.1 Cyclobacteriaceae bacterium | reverse complement strand
TTCGCTCATATTCGAATGGACAGAGCCCACCCTGGAACATGATCATGCTTATGCCACTGCCGACTATAAGGAAGAAACAGGCCCCAACCGGAACATATCCCTGGGCATTGAAATAGCAACAAGTGCCCATGCATTCCAGATCTTCATCAGCACCTACCGGTCTATTCTACCACAGTACAACCTGCATTACAATACAAATGAATTCATTACGGAGGTTGACGGGGAAAATAAACTTGGCTTTTTAATTGGGTTTAACATGACCCGTTTGTGGAATTTTTAAAAGGGGGTTTTAATGAAAAAAGAAGATAACCGGTCGAACAGGCGGAAATTTATTGCGAATACCCTGAAAATGGGTACTGTACTGGCTGCCGGGTCAGGGTCAGCCCTGGCATCGAACCTGTCGAAAAAGGAGGATAAGGAAAAGATAAAGGTCCTGACGACAGATGGCAGGGTGATCGAGGTGGATAAGCCGGATGATTGCAAAATTTATCCCTGTGAACCTCCAAAACCTGAAGAAGCACGGGAGGGGATCCCTGGAAGAAGTTTTGTGTATGTGGTGGATCTGTCCAAATGTGCAAATGCAAGGAAATGCATTGAAGGATGCCAGAAAGGTCATAACCTGGCTCCTGATATGGAATGGATGAAGGTTTACCTGATGAAGGACAATCCGGAAGGATCGCCTTACTGGTTTCCGAGAATGTGCCTCCACTGTGATAATCCGCCATGTGTGAAGGTTTGCCCTGTGGGTGCAACCTATAAACGGCAGGATAATCTCGTTTTGATCGATAATGAAAGGTGCATTGGCTGTAAATTCTGTGTTGCTGCCTGCCCGTATTCCGTCAGGGTATTCAACTGGGAAAAACCACCGGCAACCGATGTCCCTGCTGAGGAATATTCTCCTGAAACAAGTGTTCCCGCGCAGATCGGGACGGTCAGCAAATGTGATTTCTGTGCGGACCTGGCCAGAACAGGAACCCTGCCCTATTGTGTGAGGAGTTGTCCGATGGGTGCCCTGTATTTTGGTGATCAGAATGAGGATGCCGTATCAAATGGAACCGAAACCAGGCGTTTCAAAGAATTGATCAGGGAACGCTCGGGTTACCGGTACCTTGAGGAGCTGGGAACACGGCCGAATACCTATTATCTTCCCCCGGTAGACCGTATGTTCGATTACAGAGACGGGTTGAAGAACATCCCTGAGGAGAAACAGAAAATCTATGATGACATCATCAACGGAGATGACCAAACCTATATGCAATAAATCGTGAAAACAGATAATGTCAATACGGATAATGTAAGAACAGATAGCGTGCATACAGACAATGTGGATCTGGAAAATGTACCTGCAGACAAGGATAATACGGATCTGATAAAGAAATTTGTCCCTTCCATCGAGCGGCCTTCCAGGCAATGGTATGCCTGGGTGACCGTCCTGTCAGCGATCGTACTTTTCGGGATTTATGCACTGGTCCGCCAGATCATCGACGGACAGATTATTACCGGGATGCGGGATAATGCGGTCTGGGGTATATATACAGCCAATTTTGTATTTTTTATGGGGCTCAGCTATGCAGGCGCATTGATTTCCTGCACATTCCAGTTATTGAGGATCCAGTGGGGTAAACCCTTGCTCAGGATCGCTGAGCTGATAACCGTTTCCTCCCTGATCGTTGGGGCTCCGTTTATCCTTTTCTGCCTTGGACGGCTGGACAGGATCCATTATTTGTTCACTTTTGGACGTATCCAGTCACCGATTACCTGGGATGTGATTGCCATTACAACCGACCTGGTTTTCTGCATCGCCTTTCTTTATTTCACCCATATCAGGGATTTTGCCAAATTGCGCGATATTCCTGATCTTAAGGTTGCCCCCTGGCGGAAAAAAATGTACCGGATCCTGGCCCTCGATTATAAGGGAACACCATTGCAGAAAAAATACCTGCACCAGGCACATGATATCATGGCGGCGATCATCATTCCAACAGCAATTATTGCCTATTCCCTTTTATCATGGTTATTCGGGATGAGCCTTCGACCGGGATGGCACAGCACTATTTTTGGACCGTATTTCGTCATTACGGCCACCTATTCCGGACTGGCCCTGATGATCGTGATCATGTGGATCTACAGGAAGATGCAGAAACTCGAAGATCAGATCACGAACCTGCATTTTAATTATCTGGCTTTTGGCCTGGTGCTCATGGCGCTGTTCTATGGATATTTTTCCTTCAGCGAGTATATTACCGAATGGTATAACCTGACAGAAACCAGTGCCATATTGCTGGCTAAATTTTTCGATTTTTCACAATATGCATGGCTGGCATTCATTCATATCCTTCTTGCCATTGTCCTGCCCGTAATTGTGATCGGCCTCCCGTGGTTCAGAAGCATCAACAGCGTTACCATCATTTCTGCCCTGGTCGTGATCGGATTATGGATCAAAAGATACCTGATCGTGGTGCCTACACTTGAAACACCGTTTATCCCGATACAGGATATCAGGGAAGACTGGGTAACCTATTCTCCCAGCTGGGTTGAACTGGCATTGACATTTGCAGGAATCGCATTGATGATCCTGATTTTTGTCATAGCATCCAAAATCGCACCGATAATCCCTGTCGCGGAAGTGGAAGATAAACATGATGCTTCCAAACCGATTTTAAAATTTAAAACACAAGGAGCTTAAAGGAAAAAGATGTCGAAAATGAGTTTTTTTAATCGGATAAATCCTCACCTGATCATTGGACTGATTACTTTGCTTTTCATTACCGGGGCATTTCAGCAGGAAGCCGCCGGCCAGGAAAGATCCAGGATCCGTCTGAGTTTTGTAAAAAAATCCTCAGGTGATAAATTGATCACCGCGACCTTATATGCCGGAAGAGGAAAAAGTATGGTTTACCTGGAAAATGAATTGATCACCCTTACTGCTTCCAGCGCGGATACAACCGTTGCACTGGCAGAATTGACCACCAGTACGGAAGGTACGGCGCAACTGATGATAGAAAATGGTTACCGGTTCCCGCTGGATGAAGAAGGATTTACCCTGATCGAAGCGTCTTTTGAAGGAAATGATGAATACAGTTCAGCATCGAGCGACATTGAAGTTAAGGACCTTGAATTCGATCTTGATTTCAGCATCGAGGATTCGGTTAAAACAGTTTCTGTCAGGGCCTATGAACGTGACAGCATTGGTAATGAGGTGCCGGTGGATGGACTGTTCATGTATGTTGGCGTTCAAAGATTGTACAGTATTCTTCCCGTTGGTGAGATCATGTCGAGCGAGGAGGGCGTTTACAGTATCGAATTTCCGGATGATATCCCGGGTGACTCAACAGGCACCTTTACGGTGGTGGCGAGGATCGATGACAATGAATATTATGGCAGTGTTGAGAGGAAAGAAGATATCGCATGGGGAACGCCAGTCTCTTTTGAACTTGAGGCGCCTCAGCGGAAATTATGGACAGATGAAGCCCCGTTATGGATGATCGCCTCGGTGTTCATCGTGCTGGCCGGAGCCTGGTTCCATTTCTTCCTATCCATTTATAAATTAAGCAGGATCAAAAAAGTGGCCGGAGATTCCCCGGTATAAAAATCAGAACAGTCTATTGTTGGAACGATTATTGCAAGTTTTAAGAAAATTAAGTTCTTTCGCATCCTTACAGGACCGGAAAATTACTTTAAATGAGTTGATAATCCATCATTTATTATGTAGATTTTACTATGGATAACCCTGAAATAAAGAATAATATCAAAGTATTAACCAAATAAAATAAGTCAGTCATGAAAAAAACAGTAAATATCGGAATTGCCATTCTCTTCTTTGTATCAATGGCATTGTACTCCTTCAATATGGTTGAAGTAGCGGATGATTGGAATATTCCGGACCAGTACAAAACCATGAAGAATCCAACGGAAGCAAGCAAGGAAAATATGGCCATCGCCAAATCCCTGTGGGCAAAGCATTGCCAGAGCTGCCATGGAAGAGAAGGATTGGGAGACGGCCCGAAAGCTGCCGAACTGGAATCTGATGCCGGTGATTTTTCCTCCGGTGATTTCCAGAATTTAAGCGATGGTGAATTATTCTATATGACCACCGCCGGCAAGGATGAAATGCCTGCATACGACAAAAAAATACCCAGCGAGGAAGACCGTTGGATCCTCGTTCATTACATGAGAACTTTTGCAGAATAAAAATATCAAACCATGGAAAAGCTGCCTGCATTCAGGCAGCTTTTTTTTTAATCCCGGCGCGTATCGCCCCTGTAATATTGTTTTGAAAATCCCATTGACTTCATTTTTTGGATTAATTCGGTGTATATTGCGGATCGTTTCTGCGAAAAATCGGATCAGAAACTGATTTTTAACATGTTTTGAATAATTCTTTATGAATAAGTTTGTGGCCGGATTTAAAATTTTATTCCCAGACCTTTGCTGAACTGTTGGAGTATGTCAGGTGCTGAAATTAAATAGAATCAATATGAAGTTTTTTAAGTTTCTTTTTTCAGGAACCTTTATGGGTATTCTGCTGATTGTTTTCGCGGTTTCTCTCGGTTATGCGACCTTCGTTGAAAATGATTATGGTTCCGCAACGGCCAAACTTTTAATCTATAACGCCCGATGGTTTGAGATCCTGATGTTATTAATGATCATCAATTTTTCCGGTATGATCTTTTCTCGTCAATTATACCGCAAAAGCAAAATCAATATCCTGTTAATGCACCTTTCTTTTATCGTCATCATTGTGGGAGCAGGAATCACCCGGTATTTTGGTTTTGAAGGGAGTATGCATATCCGGGAAAATGAAACCACTAATGAATTTATCACTGATGAAACATTCATTCATTACCAGATGAGGCATGAAAAAAATGAAAAAAATGTACTAGATAAAATCCTGCTGGCCCCGGTAAACAAAAACCTGTATGCTGAATCAACTTCCTTCCAGGCAAGGGATGTGACAGTTGAAATTCAAAGATTTATTCCGAATGCGGTAGAGATGGTTCATCCGGATGAATCAGGAGACCCTTACCTCACCCTGATTACTGCTGCCCAGGGCCAACGGATGAATTTTTACCTGAAAGAATCCGAAACGGTCCCGGTGGGGCACCTGAATATCAGTTTTGGCGAATCATCCGGGGATGCGACCATCGAGATTATCCGCGATGGCCAGGAATTTTTTGTCCGGGCACCATTCGAAATTATCCATACGAACATGGGTTCCGGGCAGATGACACGGATGGCACCGGATACGCTCCATGCTGTACAGCTTATGAACATCTATACCGCCAGGGGGATCAATTTTGTGCTGCGGGAATTTTTTGAAAAAGCAAAACTTGAATATGTGCCGGCAGAAGAAGGATCGGCAGGCGCCGGAAACATTGTCGAGGTGAAGGTAACGGTGGATAGAGAATCTGAAGTGGTCAAATTAAGCGGAGGAAGAGGGATCGTGGGTAACCTGGCAGTTTTCGACGTAAACGGCATTGATTTTTCCATGACAGTCGGTTCCCAGGTACGGGAACTACCCTTTGCCCTGAAATTGAATGATTTTGAACTGGAAAGGTATCCGGGTTCGGAAAGCCCGTCTTCCTTTGCCAGCGAAATCACCCTGATCGATGAGGAAAATGATGTGAACAGACCCTACCGGATCTTCATGAACAATATCCTCCAGTACCAGGGATACCGTTTTTACCAGTCATCATACGACCAGGATGAACGCGGGACCATCCTCTCGGTAAACCACGACCGGATGGGCACCATTGTGACCTATACGGGCTATTTTCTTCTTTTTTTCACCTTGCTGGTCTCCCTTGTAACACCGAAAACACGGTTTGCGAAACTCAGGGAGCAATTGGATGAGATCCATATGGAAAGAAAAAAACTTGCCGCAATATGCCTTGTTCTTCTGTTTTCGCTGGTAAACCTTACCCCTTCCGGGGCACAGTCAGCTCAAACCGGTGAACATGTTATTCCGGGAGAGCATGCAGCTCAATTCGGTAAACTGCTTCTTCAGGCACGGGATGGCAGGATCATTCCGGTCAATACCACCGCTGAAAATGTATTGGTGAAAATGTATAAAAAAAACAGGTTCAATAATCTATCGGCCGACCAGGTATTTCTGAGCATGATGGTCTTTCCACAGGAATGGAAGGATGTGCCCCTGCTGAAGGTATATGATAAAACGCTGCAGAAACAACTGGGCATCGATGGCGAATTTGTATCCTACAATGGTCTTTTCGACAGCCGGGGCCAGTATAAACTCAAGGAGCAGGTAGATGAAGCCTATGCCAGGCCGCCCGGGCAGCGCACAAAACTGGATAAGGAACTGGTGAATCTCGATGAAAGGCTGAATGTTGCCTACATGGTCTTTAACAGGTTGTTTCTGAAGATCTATCCGGTTCCGGACCATCCCAATGATCTCTGGGTAAAACCTGCCGATGAGATCCGCCATATTGCGGAGGAGGATTCCCTGTTTATCAGAAATTCATTCCTGGAATACACAGGTCAGTTGAGAAGCGGGGTCGGAACCCATGATTATTCCGCTGCGGACCGGATACTTGAGGCCATCAACGATTTTCAAAACGAATATGGCCGTGAGATCATCCCGCCAACCCTTCAGACCAACCTGGAAGTGCTTTATAATAAACTGAGTATTTTCAAAAGACTGTTCCCCCTGTACATGACAGCGGGAATGATCCTGCTGGCCATTTCCCTGATCCAGCTTTTTAAACCTTCGTTCGAGTTCAGGATCATCGTGAAAATATTCCTCGTGCTTCTGGTCATCGGATTCATCGCCCACACCTTCGGGCTTGCCCTGAGATGGTATATTTCTGGCCATGCCCCCTGGAGCAATGGTTATGAATCGATGATCTATATTGCATGGGCAACCATGCTTGCAGGATTCATTTTTTATAAAAAATCGGCCATGACGCTTTCTGTGACATCCATCCTGGCGGGGATCACCCTGTTGACTGCCCATATGAGCTGGATGAATCCTGAGATAACCAACCTCGTGCCTGTACTGAAATCATACTGGCTTACCCTGCACGTGGCCACCATCACGGCAAGTTACGGATTTCTCGGCCTGGGATCTATGCTTGGCTTCCTGAACCTTTCCATTATGATTTTCAGGAATTCAAAAAATCAGAACAGGGTTAATCTGACGCTCCAGGAACTCACCTACATCATTGAAATTTCCCTGATGATCGGCCTTATTCTGCTTGTGATCGGAAATTTCCTGGGTGGCATATGGGCTAACGAATCCTGGGGCAGGTACTGGGGCTGGGACCCCAAGGAAACCTGGTCGCTCGTGACCATCATCGTGTATACATTTATCCTGCATATGCGCTTGATCCCGGGCATGAAAAGTCTTTTTTCAACAAATTTCGGTGCCCTGATCGGATTCGGTTCTGTCCTGATGACCTATTTTGGCGTAAATTATTACCTGTCCGGACTTCATTCCTATGCACAGGGGGATCCTGTACCTATACCTGGATTTGTTTATTACCTCCTGTTCTTCATCCTGCTTGTAAGTGTGCTGGCAGCCATCAACGATGCTAAAATGAAAAGCCCGGCACCTTCGGCATGATTTATCACTGATAAAAAACACTGCCGGTATATGAGGCGGGGATTAAAGGGTTCCGTTCCGGTAATATGTCAAAAAATGATATGATATAAATCATAAATACAGGGCAGACAGTCAGGTATCTTTATAATTGGAAAAATGGAAGCCGAAATGATAAAAAAGGTGTATATTTTGAACCGTAAAATGATGTAAGTTGCTTGAAATGAAGTTATTTAGTCAGATTTTGAGCTATGCCCTGCCCCTCCTGTATCTCGGGGTGATTTACTTTTACTACCTGATCTTTACAGGAAAGGACAAACGGCTTTTGAATAAGACTACAGGCCTGCTGATAGGTCTGCTTTTCATCCATGCTGTTGAGATCATATCCAGGCTGGTGGCCCTTAACGCCATACCGTTGTCAACGACCCACGATGCATTTTCATTCCTGGCCTTTTCAATTCTATTTGTTTATATGATCCTTGAACTGAGCCTGAAAAATAAAGGTTCCGGGCTGTTTATTTTATCGTTCGCATTCATATTCGAACTTGTTTCATCATTCAACGTCAGCTGGACGCTGGAAACAAATCCGTTGCTGAAGGATCCTTCATTTGCCATTCATGCTTCAGTTTCGATTATGGGTTATACGGCATTGGCATTATCTGCCTTATATGCCCTGATGTATATCCTGCAGAACAGGAACATTAAAAAAAGGAACCTGGGTAAACTCTTTATGCAGCTGCCCGCGATATCATACCTTGAAAAAATGAGCGCCCGGTCAGTATTCATCGGGATCATCCTTTTAGGGATCGGTATTTTACAGGGTCACCTGGAAGCCTACGATGTGATGGGATCCTTCTGGCAGAATGACATCAAGGTGATCGTGATCGATACAATCTGGATCATTTATTTAATTGGATATTCGGCATCAAGATTGATGAGATGGAGAGGCATATACATGGCATATTTTTCAATTTTCGGATTTCTGGTCCTGATCCTGGGTGGATCTATGGTGATTTATGTTTCTGAATCATTTCATTCGTTTTATTGATCGTGAAAGAAATGACCATTAACCATATTCCGTTAGGCGTATTTGGCATATCACACCGGACAGCGCCTGTTGAGATCAGGGACCTGGTGGCCCTGAATGAACAGGAGCAGAAAACGGCCATTACTTCCATTTTAAAAAGTTTCGGGGTGGAAGGGGTTATGATCATTTCAACATGCAACCGGACGGAGGTATTTATCAGCAAGGAAGATCCTAAATCGGTGATCCCCCCGATCAGGAAATGGTTCAATGATTTTAAAAAATCCTCATATTTCCTTGATGATCATCTGATCTATGAAATTTATGGGATCGAGGCGGCCAGGCATTATTTCCGGGTAATCAACGGCATGGATTCCCTGATCGTGGGAGAAACGCAGATCGCCGGACAGGTCAGGGATGGCTACGAACTTGCTCATGAACTTGAAGGGACAGATTCGCTGCTCAACAAACTTTTCAATTTTGCCATGCAGGCAAAAAAAAGGGTGAGAAATGAGACATTCCTGTGCGACGGGACCGTATCCATCAGCTTTGCAGGAGTTGAACTGGCGAGAAAAATATTCAGTGACCTCAGGGAAAAGGAGATCCTGGTGATCGGAGCCGGGAAAACAGCTGATCTTGCCGCATTTCATTTTATGGAAAATGAAATGAAAAATATCCACGTAGTCAACCGGACCTATCAGAAAGCAAGGGATCTTGCGGATATGTACCATGGACAGGCCTATGAACTGAAGGATTTGCCTGTCGCCCTGAAAAATGCGGATGTTGTAATTTCAGCAACCTCGAGCGAGACTTTTGTGGTCACCCCGGGAATGATGGAAAACATCGCGAAGGCAAGGAATCACCGGCCAATCTTTCTGATCGACCTTGCCATTCCCAGGGATATCGACCCCCGTATCCAGGAAATCGACGGTGTATTTTTATATAATCTGGATGACCTGAACGAAATCGTTGAAATGAACCTGAAAAAACGGGAAAAAGAATTGCCGAAATCGCAAAAGATCGTGGATGAATACCTGTTGGAATTTCAAAAGTGGTATGCGAACAATTCAATGGCTTCCATTGCAGGAAGGTTGAAAAAACAGCTGGATACATTGAGGATGAACGAAATTGCCCGGCTGAAAAATCATTTTTCGAATGAAGGGTTGAATGATATCAATCTGCTGACGGAAAGTATTATCAATAAGGTGGTCAGGCAGCATATGAAAACGCTTAAAAAGAACTCAGGCGATCCTGAACGTTATCAGCAGCATGTCGATCTTATCTATAGTTTATTCGAACTCGAAAAAGATTAACGGTTAAAATGAAACAGACCTTTCGCATCGGAACCAGGGGGAGCCAGCTTGCATTGTGGCAGGCTGATTTTGTGCAGCAGGCCCTGGAACGAACATATCCGGACCACCGGTTCGAGAGGATCATCATCAAGACCGAGGGTGATCAGGATCAGCAATCTTCCCTGAAAATGATCGGCGGACAGGGGGTCTTTACCAAAGCCATCGAAATGGCCCTGCTCCGGAAGGAAATTGATATAGCCGTTCATTCCCTTAAAGATCTGCCTTCTGAAATGAATGAAGGCCTTGTGCTGGGGGCTGTGCCGGAAAGAGGTCCGGTGGAAGATGTGCTGGTCTCCAGGAATGGGATCACTTTTTCCGGACTGCCTCCGAATGCTAAAATCGCAACCGGGAGTATCCGGCGGCAGTCCCAGATCCTGGAAAAACGGCCTGATATAAGGATTTTTGACCTCCGGGGAAATATCCATACACGGATCAGTAAACTTTACGACCAGGACCTTGATGCGATCATCATGGCCCGCGCAGCCCTCGTCAGGCTGGAAATTGAAAAT
>JAGTVG010000438.1 GCA_018224645.1 Cyclobacteriaceae bacterium | reverse complement strand
GCCCCGTTGTCATGGGCATGCGGGCCGGCCGGTTGCGCTGGCCTTATGGGTGGACAGGGATCTTCATGACATTTGAAGAGCCCCGATCAGTTAGATCTCCCGATACGCGCCTGCCGTCGTCCCTGAATCCCAAATACACACCCTGACCCTGCCGGACTGCAGGAGGATTAAAACATCCATACATATTATCATGTTAATATTTTGAAATAAGAAGAATAACTTCCATTTTAATGGTTAGACAAATAAACGGGGACTTGATCCGCATTCCTCGCATGCCTCCGTTTACTTGTCCTGCCCATATGGGATCATGTTATATTCAGATAACCGAGTCATCCGGGTGATTGATAAAAAACACGATATGCCATGAAAAAAGAAGATGCCAATCAGTTCATAAAAAGGTTTTTATCCACCCGGCGGCAGACCATCGAGCTCTGCAAGCCTCTGGCAGTTGAAGATTTTGTCGCCCAGCCGGTTTCCGACGTCAGTCCGCCCAAATGGCACCTGGGTCATTCGACCTGGTTTTACGAAGCACTTATCCTCGGAAACTATGACGATGATTATCGGGAGTTTGATAAAAGGTACAATTATCTTTTCAACAGCTATTACGAAAGTGCAGGCGAAAGGGTCCAGCGTCCCAACCGGGGTTACATGACCAGGCCTACCGTGGAGGAGATCATCAAATACCGTGAATATGTAGAGGAAAAACTGATGAATTTTATCCGGAAAAATCCGGATAAAATTGACGGAAACCTTGAGTACATCCTTGAACTTGGCATTCAGCATGAACAACAGCACCAGGAGCTTCTGATTACGGACTTCAAATATATACTGGGCCATAATCCTTTGTTCCCGGTCTATAAGGAATATATCCCGGAAGAAGGAGAGGGGAACAATACAAGGGAAAATTTTATAGAAGTCGATGAAGGTGTTTATGAGATCGGGTACCGGGGGGACGGGTTCAGCTTTGACAATGAACTCTGTATTCACAAGGTTTTCCTGCACCCTTTCAGGTTTCAGGACAGGCTTGTGACCAACCGGGAATACATGCAATTCATGGAAGAAGGCGGATACCGTCGCTTTAATTTCTGGCTTTCGGAAGGCTGGGAATGGGTAAGGACAAACAATATATTTGCCCCGCTTTACTGGCATCAGATCGATGATTCCTGGTATGTGTATACCTTATCCGGATTGGAGGAACTGAATCCCGGCGACCCGGTTACACATATCAGTTATTTTGAAGCAGATGCCTATGCCCGTTGGAAGGGGAAAAGGCTGCTGACGGAATTCGAATGGGAAATTGCAGCCGGGAAGTTTGAACCGGCCCCGGGAAAGGGATCTAATTTTGTTGAAAAAGAAAACTTCCGGGTTTTACCTCCTGCTCATGGATCGGTGCAGTTTTTCGGGGATGCATGGGAATGGACCGGCAGTGCTTATCTGCCCTATCCGGGATTCAGGGAGGCCGGGGGAGCCATTGGTGAATATAACGGGAAATTCATGGTCAACCAGATGGTGCTCAGGGGAGGTTCATGTGCCACACCGGTAAAACACATCCGCCGGACCTACCGGAATTTCTTTCATCCCCATTTACGATGGCAGTATACGGGGATCCGGCTGGCTGAATCAGATAAATAAACATACATGGATAAACAATTTGCTGAAGATGTCCGGAAAGGACTATCAGCGGAGCCAAAATATCTGCATTCCAAGTATTTTTATAATGAGAACGGTGACAGACTTTTCCAGAAAATCATGGAACTGGATGAGTATTATCTCACCAATTCCGAATACGATATTTTCGAAAATCAGAAATCCGAATTGCTTGAATATTTTTCACCGGATGGACGGCGGTTTGATCTGATCGAACTGGGTGCCGGGGACGGTTACAAGACAATAGTGCTGATCTCGTATTTTCTTCAAAAGCAGGCGGAATTCACCTATATCCCCGTTGATATTTCCAGGAATGTGCTGAAAAAACTTTCAAACACATTGACGGGAAATTTTCCTTCCCTGGAGATCCATCCGGTAAACGACGAATATTTTCATGCCCTGGAAGAACTCAATAAGGTGGATTTTGACCGGAAGGTGATCCTTTTCCTGGGATCGAATATCGGGAATTTCAGGGAAGATCAGGCCATACTTTTTCTCAGCCACCTTGCGGCAGACATGACCCACGATGACAGGCTATTGATCGGCTTTGACCTTAAAAAGGATCCGGATATCATCCTGAATGCCTATAATGACCGGGAAGGCGTGACAAGGGATTTTAATCTTAACCTCCTTACCAGGATCAACGAAGAACTGGACGGCGATTTCGATCTCACCCTGTTTAAACATTACCCTACCTATAACCCTCAAACCGGGGAAACGGTTAGTTATCTGGTCAGCATGAAGGACCAGCATGTAAGGATCGGAGCCCTTGATGAGATTTTTCATTTTAACGAATGGGAACCGGTTTTTATGGAAGTGTCTCAGAAATATTCGCTTCCGGATATCGAAAGGCTGGCCGTCAATTCCGGATTCAGCATAGAAATGAACTTTTTTGACAAGCGGGAATTTTTTACGGATTCACTCTGGGTTTTGAAATAACTACCGCTGCTGTGATTATCCGGCCTTTGCAAAAAATCATGGCGGCGAAATCCACCGGTGGTCAGACTTCCCGGATACTTTAATGAATGAATGGTATCGTACGGGGAAAATCTCATTCTTCATCCTCCCTGGCCATTTCACGGGCATCTTTCTTCTTCTTTTTCCGGTTACCGCTGAAAAGATTCAGTAACCAGCTATTTGCAATGGCATTGACCGCACCATCAATGTTTTCACTTCCATGCCTTAAATTTCTGACCGTCATTTCAATTTCTCCGGCCATCACCGAATCCGTCAGGAGTTTGTCGATGGTCCCTTTCCGGTTGTTTAATTTCCTCGAAAAGGTTAGAAGTTCCGCCGTCGCTCCGGCCAGGTTTTCACTCATGAATCCGGCAGTATCGATGATCTGATTGGCATTGACAGCCCAGGTGGTATCATAAAGCAGCCTGGTTGCCAGTCCGTTACCCTGATTAATGGCTTCTGTCGTCTTTTTTAATGATTGGACGATATACATCGCCTGGCTACTGGATTCGTTTATATTGGCCATTACTTCCCTGAATTGTTTCTCCATGGATGTATCGCTTACAATCATGCCCAATACGCCCCGACCCTCCCTGATATAGCCCATGAGTTCTGTAACCTGCTTGACCATAAGATTTGTTTCCTGGGCTGTTTCCATGAATGTCTGAATGGCTGCATCAATGCCAACCGGGCTCCTTGAATTGATGTTATCCCCATCTTCAATGCCCGTACTCAGGGATGAGCCTCCGGATATCGTAACGATCTTATTGCCCATCAATCCTTCCGATTCGATGGTCGCAAAACCATCTTTTTTGATGAACCTTGCTGCATCCTTTTCGATGATCATCGTCACTTCCACGGAAGAATCGGAAATTATTTCAAGCTGATCGACGATACCTACCTTTATGCCTGAAAATCTGACATTGTTTCCGGACTTAAGCCCCGAAACATTATTGAATACAGAGGTGACCTTCAGGTTGGTGCCCAACAATTGAGTCTGTTTACCCATATAGTAGATCACAATGATAAAGATCAGCAGTCCTATAATTACAAAGAATCCTAATGCAATGTCATTTCTTGTCTTTTTTTTCATAGATATTCAAGTTTTCAGCCTATTTAAAGAAGGCATTGATCCAGGGATCCTCCCGGTTCGACATTTCTTCATATGTGCCTTCATCGACAATGGTCCCTTCCTTAAGGATATTGATTCTGTTTGATGTTATTTTTACACAGGAGATATCATGGGTGATAATGACGGAGGAAACTTGATGATTTTCCTGCATTTCCACGATCAGGTTACTGATTTCTTTCGATGTTAGCGCATCCAGGCCTGATGTCGGTTCATCGTAAAAGATAATTCGCGGCTGCAAAACGAGCGTTCTTGCCAGGGCGATACGGTTCTTCATCCCTCCTGAAAGTTCTCCCGGCCATTTATCAATGGCATCCTCCAGTTTCACATTTTTCAGCATTTCATGGACCCTCTCTTCCATCTCCTCCTTATTCATTTTTTTTACGCTCCTTTTCAGCGGGAACATTAAATTCTGCCTTACGGTCATCGAGTCATATAAAGCCCCTCCCTGGAACAGGAAACCGACATTTCTCCTGTATTCATTCAGGTTCCTGCCCTCCAGTTTCGTAATGTCCTGATCCAGAACTTTCATCGAACCTTCTTCCGGTTCAATCAGCCTGACAAGACATTTGATCAGGACGGATTTTCCTGATCCTGATTTGCCAATGATGACCAGGTTTTCACCTTTCATCAGTTTCAGATCTACCCCGTTTAAGATGGCCTCCCCGTTAAAAGACTTTTTTAAACCCCGGACTTCTATGACCGGTTCCATTTTTATTTGCTCCGGAGATTTTTTCATCCGACAAACAATTGTGTGATCTGTACTGTGAACAGGTCAATGATGAAAATGAATAAGGAAGCGACCACCACTGCAGAATTTGCCGCTTCTCCCACACCCGTGGTTCCCCTTTTTGCATTGTATCCCTGGTAACAGCCGACGATGCCAACGGCAAATCCAAAGAAGAAAGTTTTAATGGTTGCGGGGACCACGTCCTGAAATGTCAATGCGCCTACAGCATCGGAAAGAAACAGGGTGAGATTTAAATTCATATTGAGATTTACGGCGATGAATGATCCGGCAAGGGCAATGGCATCGGCATAAAATACGAGTAACGGAACGGTCAGGGTTGTGGCAATCACCCGTGTTACAACCAGATAATTAAAGGCGTTTGCACCGGATATCGTCATGGCATCAATCTGTTCGGTAACCCGCATGGACCCCAGTACGGCACCTATGCCGGAGGCGATCTTCCCTGCACAGATCAGGGCAGTCAGAACAGGACCGATTTCCCTGATGATCGCAATGGAAACCATCGAAGGAAGTAAGGCTTCAGAGCCAAAACGTAACATGGTAGGACGGAGCTGCAGTGTCATGACCATACCAATGATAAAACCCGCAATCGAAACCAGGAAGAGCGACCGGTATCCCAGCTGGTAACACTGGTTCAGGATTTCCCTTGCCTCAAAAGGCGGCTTAAAGAAATCTTTTGAAAATTGAAGTGTAAAAGAAGTGATGCCGCCCATGTCCATCAGCGTTTGACGAATGGTAACCGGCATGTTATCCAATATACGCATTATGAGGTAGATTTGTCCGGTTCATTCTCATTAGAATTTCATGCCAGCTTCCTCTATTCCCCTGAGGTGAAGAAAATCAGGTAAGCAGAGAATCATGAGTAGGGAATTTATCCCGTGAAGTGAGAAAATATCTCCACAATATTGAATTTTTTTTTCTGTTGGAAACGCATCTTTTAAATAAAATGGATTACGTGACCAGGGATAGGGCATGGAATGATTTTAATTATTATTTCGCTTCAAAATCTGGTTTCCTGAATGAATCCCATGTTTTTCCAGGTTAATTGAAATTTCTGCCTGTAAACATTTTACCGGGGGATCCTGCTTTCCGGATCCGATGGATTGGTCCGATAATTGAAAGTTAGGATATTGAGCTACGGCAAGCCCTGAAAAAATTTCAGGCGTAGCCGCATGAAAAAATATGTTTAATTAATTGGAAATAAAATGAGTAATTTATTGTATCTGATCGCGATAATCCTGATTATAGGATGGTTGCTGGGATTCTTTGTATTCAGTTTAACAGGATTTATCCACCTTTTACTGGTTTTCGCTGTTATTGCGATCCTGTTCCGTTTGATACGCGGCCGATCGATCTGATTTATCATATCAGAATGGGTGATTATGCAGACCATCCGGGGGTGGGGTAGAGGCTGTCTCAAAAGTGTCATTTCGATCCCGCCTGTGGCGGGAAGAAAACTGAAAAAGTATATACAAGTGATAATCAAGCATTAACAGATTCCTCCATTTCAGTCGGAATGACATGTTGGACACTT
>JAGTVG010000437.1 GCA_018224645.1 Cyclobacteriaceae bacterium | reverse complement strand
GGTTCGGAGGAACTGAGCCGTTTTGCAGGAGGGGTATCCGAACTGATTCCTGAACCGGCCGCAGGAATCAGCCCCGTAACGGCTGCTGAAAAAGGATTGGAAAACGGGGATTGGGTTAACATTGAATTGGATAACCACACGATCGAAACGTCAATCAAGGTGATAGAGGGTATGGCAGATCATGTCCTTCTTATTCCCATGGGCCTGGATGGATTTCCCTCGGTGATCAGGAATAAATCTGTGGTCATTAAAAAAGCGGACACATGAATGTAACGCTCAAAACAGCATTGATCATCCTTGGGGTGCCGTTTGCGATGTTGTCGCTTGCTGCCGGCCTGATCTGGGTGGAACGTCGTTTACTGGCCTTGTGGCAGGACAGGTACGGACCGAACCGGGTAGGACCTTTTGGTTTACTCCAGGTATTGGCCGATATGATAAAAATATTCTTCAAGGAAGACTGGATCCCTCCTTTTGCAGACCGGAAGGTATTTGTGATTGCTCCTGCCATTGTCATGTCGACCATTCTTCTGAGTTTCGCCATCATTCCTTTCGCCCCTGGCATCATCATTTCCGACATGAATATCGGGATCCTCTTTTTTCTTGCCATGTCCTCCCTGGGAGCGTACAGCATCGTTCTGGCGGGCTGGTCATCGAACAATAAATATGCATTGCTGGGTGCATTGCGGGGGTCAGCACAGATGATGACCTACGAGGTATTCATGGGATTATCCCTGATGGGCGTCGTGATGATGACCGGTTCCTTTAAATTAACGGACATCGTTCTTGCTCAGCAGCATATCTGGTTTGTGGTACCCCAGTTTCTGGGTTTCGTTATTTTCCTCATCGCAGGCATTGCCGAAACACACCGCCTTCCGTTTGACATTCCGGAAGCGGAAAGCGAACTGGTGGCAGGTTATCATTCGGAATATTCAGGAATGAAATTCGGAATGTTCTTCGTGGCGGAATACCTGGGCATCATCCTGGTATCCGCATTGATCACTGCCCTGTTTTTTGGGGGCTGGCTGGGTCCGGGATTTCTTCCGGGTCCGGTATGGTTTTTTCTTAAAACTTTCGTTTTCATCATGTTTTTCATTCTGCTCCGGGCTTCGCTGCCACGACCGCGTTATGATCAGCTCATGGGATATGGCTGGAAAATATTGCTGCCCTTGTCCCTGATCAATCTGCTGGTGACGGGGGCAATCATGATGATCTATATAAACTAAAAAAGAAGATGATTTCATATTTGAGAAGTATATGGATTGCATTCAGTCACATGTTCAAAAAGCGGGAAACCTATGAATATCCGGAGAAAAAAGCTCCCCTGCCGGCCAGATGGCGCGGACGGATCATACTGACCCGGGATCCGGATATGGGCGAACGGTGTGTAGGCTGTTATTTATGCGCCGTAGCCTGCCCGGTTGACTGTATTTCCCTGCAGGCAACGGAGGATGAACATGGGCGGAGATACCCTGAATTTTTCAGGATTAATTTTTCAAGGTGTATTTTCTGCGGGTATTGTGAGGAAGCCTGCCCGACCTATGCCATCCAGTTAACCCCTGATTATGAAATGAGCGAATACAACCGGCAGAATCTTGTTTATGAAAAAGAAGACCTGCTGATCGATGGGCAGGGTAAATATCATGGGTATAATTATTATAAAGTGGCCGGGTTGGCCATCGGAGGGAAGAATAAAGGGGAAGCAGAAAATGAAGACAAGCCCATTGATATCAGAAGCCTTATCCCCTGAAAAAATTATGGAGAAAATTGATATTTTATTCTACATAACTTCAGCTGTGGCTGTCATTTCCACCATCATGGTCATCACAAGATATCATGCCGTGCATGCATTATTATATCTTGTTGTCTCATTTTTATCGATAGCTCTTATCTTTTATTTCGCAGGAGCACCATTCATTGCCGCCCTGGAAGTGATCATCTATGCAGGAGCGATCATGGTGCTTTTCATATTTGTGGTTATGATGCTCAACCTGGGTCCCAGGACCATGGAACAGGAAAGAGGCTGGACAACCCCGGCCATCTGGATCGGGCCTTCCATCCTTTCAGCCGTATTGCTCGTTGCATTTATGACCGTTTTAATGAATAATCCGGCTGAGGATACCGGGCTGAACCTGGTTGGGGTGCAGGAGGTTGGGATCAGCCTGTTTACAGAATATCTATTGGCCGTGGAACTGACCGGACTGCTGTTGATGGCAGCGATCATCGGCGCCTATCATTTGGGAAGCAGGGAAAAGAAAATCTATCACCGGTACCTTGAAAAAACAGATCAGTAAATTATGTCTCTGGAATCAGGATTGATACTGTCAGGAATTTTATTTATGATCGGCCTTACGGGGGTTATGATCAGGCGAAACATCATATTCATGTTGCTTTCCGTGGAAATTATGCTTAATGCCGCCGGGATAGCTTTTATATTTGCCGGAAGCAGCCGGGCCGATCCAAACGGTCAGATCATGTTCCTGTTTATCCTGGCCGTGGCGGCTGCAGAGGTGGCCATCGGCCTCGCCCTGGTCATCCTGATTTATCAGAAATTCAAAACCCTGGATATCGACGGGATCAGTTTTATGAAAGGATGATCCAGAAAATATATGAAGAATTGAAAGTATGCAACACCTGATCGGATATATCGTATTGTTTCCCTTCCTGGGTTTTCTGGTCCTGTTCCTGCTGAACAGGTATCTTTCAAAGAGTATGGTTTCCCTGATCGGTGTTGGCTCAGTCGGAATTCCGGCCCTGTTAACCATGCTTGTCGGTCTGAATTACCTGAATGACCCGGATGGAACGGTGAGGGTGGAAACCTGGGAATGGTTCCAGGCAGGCAGCCTTGATCCCGGCATAACTTTCCTGCTTGATCCTCTGGCCCTCATATTCGTTTTTATCGTCACCTTCGTAGGATTTCTGATCCATCTTTACTCCGTGGAATTTATGAAAAACGATGATGGTTACGGACGGTTTTTCGCTTACATGAATTTATTTATCGGGTCGATGCTTATCCTGGTCCTTGCAGATAACCTTGTCTTTCTGTACCTGGGATGGGAAGGCGTCGGGTTATGCAGTTTTTTATTGATTGGATTCTGGTACAGGGATCCTGAAAACGTAAAAGCGGCAAAAAAGGCTTTCGTAGTCACCAGGATAGGTGATACTTCGATGGTTATCGGGCTTTTCCTGTTATTCGCCCATTTTCAAACATTAGAAATACAGGAACTTCTCGCTGCCATTCCCGGAAAATGGGCAGAAGGTTCCAGCCTCGCTACGTGGGGATCAATCCTCCTCCTGGGCGGAGCGGTTGGCAAATCCGCTCAACTCCCCCTGCAGGTATGGCTCCCGGATGCCATGGCAGGCCCATCGCCTGTGAGTGCACTTATCCATGCAGCCACCATGGTAACGGCGGGTGTTTACCTGATCGCCCGCACCCATGTTCTTTTTCTGCAGGCTCCTGATGTTATGGAGGGGGTGGCCATCATTGGCGCCCTTACCCTATTGATTGCGGGGACCAGTGCCCTGACCCAGACAGATATTAAAAAAGTCCTGGCTTATTCCACGATAAGTCAGATCGGTTATATGTTCCTGGCCCTCGGCGTGGGAGCCTGGTCGGCAGCTGTCTTTCATTTTATGGTTCACGCGTTCTTTAAAGCGCTGCTGTTTCTTGCTGCCGGTGCCGTGATCCTTGCCATGCATCATGAACATAATATGTTTAAAATGGGTGGATTGAGAAAAAGAATGCCTGTGATTTTCTGGACATTCCTGGCGGGAGCCGCTTCCCTTGCGGCGGTTCCGCTGATTACAGCCGGTTTTTACAGCAAGGATGCCATACTCTGGCTTTCTTTTGCCGGAGAAAAAGGAAATTCCGCCTTGTGGCTTGCAGGCACGGCCGGTGCCTTCATTACCGCTGTTTATACTTTCAGAATGATCTTTGTTACCTTTTACGGCAAACAGGATCATGAGACAGCGTATAGGCCGGGGTATCTTATCCTGATCCCACTGATCGTGCTGGCGGTTTTTTCGATGCTGGCCGGTTTTATCGAAATGCCGCATAACATGGCTCATGTGGACCTTTTTTCCGGATTCGTTCAGTTTTCATTGCCCGAGGCTATGCCTCAGATAAACAAACCAGGACTGGAATGGCTTTTCCAGGGAATTTCGTCCTTAATGACATTGGGAGGAATATTTACCGCATATTTTCTTTACCTCAGGAGACCGGAAAAACCCCGTCAGTGGGCGCATCAATACAGCAGAACCCGGCAGTTCCTGCTCGAAGGATGGAAATTCGACCGGTTATACAGGTACCTGGTAATCCGCCCGGTAACCTATCTCTCAGAGGTAAACCGGGAGGATTTTATTGACAGGATCTATATCCTGATGGCAGAATCCACCCGGTGGTGGCATACATTGTTAGTGAAAACCCAGAACGGACGGGTAAGGTGGTACATCATGGGTACTGCCCTCGGTGTTCTTCTGATCCTGGCCATAATTATCTTGATATGACACTTCTGACCCTGATCGGCATTCTCATGATTGGCGGATTCCTGGCATGGCTATCTGCCAGGTGGAATACGAGTCTCACCCGGTGGATATCACTCATGGCCTGCGGGATCAATTTGATATGGACCCTGTTTATCTGGTTTGGTCAGCATAGCGTTCCGGCAATATCCGCCCATGGCCAATGGATCCTTGAATACAGGCAGCCCTGGATCGAACGGTTTGGGATCCAGTTTTACCTGGCCCTGGATGGTTTAAGCCTGCTGATGCTGATGCTAACCTTCTTCCTGGGATTCATTTCCGTGCTTGTATCCTGGCATCAGATCAGAAGACATGCCGGATTCTATTATTTTAATCTTCTCTGGATCCTTGCGGGGATCACCGGCGTATTCCTTGCCCTGGATCTTTTTCTTTTTTATTTTTTCTGGGAGATCATGCTGATCCCCATGTATTTCCTCATCGGGATATGGGGATACGAAAAACGGCTTTATGCCGCGTATAAATTTTTTCTTTTCACCCAGGCAAGTGGACTTCTTATGTTCCTTTCCATCCTTTCCCTGTATTTCATTCATGGGGCACAGACCGGTGTTTACACGTTCGATCTTACAGAATTAATGGAAACATCCCTGTCCTCCAGTCTCAGCCTTTTCCTCATGGCCGGATTCCTTATCGCTTTCCTGGTGAAACTGCCTGCGGTACCTTTTCATAACTGGCTTCCCGATGCCCATACGGAAGCGCCAACCGCAGGTTCTGTGATCCTCGCGGGATTGTTATTAAAAACAGGGGCATACGGTTTATTGAGGTTTGTTCTTCCCCTTTTTCCGGAAGCTGTCCTTGAATTTGCACCCTGGGGGATGTTTCTGGGCGCAATCAGCATTCTTTATGGCGCCAAACTGGCTTTTTCCCAGACCGACCTGAAAAGACTTGTCGCCTATACCAGTGTGAGTCACATGGGATTTGTCCTTCTCGGTGTATTTGCATTGAACCAGGTGGCTGTCCAGGGAGTGGTTATACAGATGATCGCTCATGGGATCAGCACAGGCGCATTGTTCATCCTGGTCGGATCCCTACAGGAACGGGTCCATACACGCGAGATTTCGGCTTTCGGGGGTCTATGGACAAAGGTTCCGGTTATGGGTTCGATCGCTTTGATATTTGCCATGGCCTCCCTTGGACTTCCGGGTATGGGTAATTTTATTGCTGAATTTCTGATCCTGGCAGGAACTTTCCAGTCGAGTGTTTTTTTCAGTGTAATGGCGGCTGTCGGTTTGATTGCGGCAACCCTGTATTCATTGAGAATATTCCAGCAGGTATTTCAGGGTTCCCCGAGTCTACGTATGGAAACCCTGTCCGACCTGAACCTGAGAGAAATGTTCATCCTGGGAATCATGGTCATTTTGATCTTCTGGCTGGGCCTGTATCCCCGTCCTGCGCTGGATACAAGCCAGAAAACCATTCACGGATTATTGCAGCGGTCTGAAATTTCAGCAATCCCGGGAGAAGATCCCCCGGATCATGCGGAAGCCGGAGTCGGTATTAAAATTCAGGAGGGTGAATGATCTTTTATCCATAGCACCGGTATTGATCCTTGCTGGTTTCAGCATACTGGTATTGCTTGTCATTGCCTTTTACAGAAATTTTATATTGTCCACGATCCTTGCCGCCACGGCATTCATTTTAGCGACCATTTCCATCTTATTCACCGGAAAACCGCCGGCCCTGGTAAACCATATCCTTATCGCTGACAGGTTTGGCATGTTTTTTATTTTGTTGATCCTTTTATCCGGGCTGGTCATCACTATCCTTTCCCATTCCTATCTTCGGGGCCTCGAAAAAAGAAAGGAAGAATACCATGTGATCCTGATCCTGGGTTCACTCGGGGGAACTATCCTGGCACTTTCAAATCATTTCATTTCATTTTTTATCGGTCTGGAATTACTGAGCATATCCATCTATATTCTGATAAGTTACACCAGGGACAGGCAGGATTCCATTGAAGCGGCGATCAAGTACCTCCTGCTTGCCGGTGTTACTTCAGCGATTCTTCTGATGGGGATGGCCCTGATCTATGCAGCAACCGGTGAAATGGGTTTTTCAGGGATAGCCGGGTATGTTTCTGAAGCTGAGAATCTTTCTATTCTTTTTTCAGCCGGTTTCGGATTAATCATTACGGGGGTCGGGTTTAAAATGGCCCTCGTCCCCTTTCATTTATGGACCCCTGACGTATACGAAGGTGCCCCCGCACCCACCACAGCATTCATTGCGACCATTTCAAAGGCAAGTGTTGTGGTCATTTTTGTCCGGCTATACCTTGCTGTCAACGGAGCCGAACAAGAGGTGATCGTTTATATTTTGTCAGGGATAGCCTTCCTGTCCATGATGGCCGGGAACCTGCTTGCCCTGCTGCAGACTGATCTGAAACGTCTGCTGGCATATTCCTCCATTGCTCACCTGGGGTATATTCTTGTGGCAGTGATTGCCGGGAAGGATTCTGGCGCGGAAGCCGTCACCTTTTACCTGGTTGCCTATGTACTCACCATCCTTGGCGCATTCGGTATTGTATCTGTTGTTTCGGATCATGACCGGGAATTTTCTGCGATTGAAGATTATCAAAGCCTTTTCTGGAAAGATCCCCTGCTGGCCACCGCCCTTTCTGTCATTTTACTTTCCCTTGCGGGGATCCCCCTGACCGTCGGATTTATCGGGAAATATTATCTCTTATTCACGGGAATAGAAAATGATCTGTGGTTCCTGGTGATCACCCTCGTTATCAGCAGTGTGATCGGCTTGTTTTATTATGTCCGGGTGATCGCAAAAATGTTCGATCCGGTTTCAACTGACCGGATCACCCCATTCCGTAAAATACCGGTAGGTGGCGGCATAGCCCTTTTCGTGATTACAGCCTTGATCATTCTGTATGGAACCTATCCGGCATGGCTGGCAGACTTTATCCAAACGATGATTTTTTCAGGATTTTAACCTGACCCAGGAGATGTCAGGATCACAATTCATCAGGGTCCCCTGCCTGAAGACCCTGATGCAGGAGAACAAAGCCAGCCCGATTACTGCCAGGGGGGTGATCCCTTTAGAACCTTCGGCAGGTGTAACCTATAAATACCCCATTGAGAAAGAATATTCACCTTTAGTATAAATAGGGCTTGAAAAGAATGTTAGCTGGATTAATTTTGTATTATATGTAGTTGATAATAAATTATTTAATTGTTGAACTTAAAAATTTCGAAAAAGCGTGCCTACTGGATCCTTCAGATCGCAGGGTGGTCGTTCTATGGCATCATTTACCTTGTTTTTCTTTTTATTGCTGAGGAAGCATCCCTTGTGAAAGTGATCAATATCCTTTTTTATACCCTGTATTTTTTCATTTCCACACATTTCCTGAGAAGTATCATCATCCGGAACGGATGGCTTACGATTTCTCCGGTCCGGTTATTGTCAAGGGTCATTCCTGCCACCATGATGTTTGCGGCAAGTAATTATATTTTTATGATCCTGGTTCAGTATCTTTTGAATACCATCGATTACGCAAATGATTTTAAACCTTTTTATATCATCGCCTATATATTTTCCGCCATGGTATTTTACCTGTTGTGGGCGTTGATCTATTTTATCTATCATTATTTTGAAAAGTATAATTCTACTTTAAAATATGAAGCGGCCATTTATGAGTTTGAATTAAACAAACTCAAATCACAGCTCAATCCGCATTTCATATTTAATGCCCTGAACAGTATCAGGGCGTTGGTGGATGAAGACCCGGTCAAGTCAAAAAAGGCGATCACCCAGTTAAGCAATATCCTGCGGAATTCGTTGATCATGAATAAACGGAAACTGATTGATTTCAGGGATGAGATGTTCACGGTTAAAGATTACCTTGAACTTGAATCCATCCGTCTTGAGGAACGGCTGTAGGTGAAAATGGAGATCGATCCGGAAGCTGATATGTACCAGATACCTCCATTGATGCTGCAGACGCTTGTTGAGAACGGGATCAAACATGGGGTAGCCACGCTGCCTGAGGGCGGACAGATAACCGTAAAAGCCTGGGTGGAAAGATCCCTTCTCCATATCCAGATCAGAAACAGCGGCCAGTACATCAATGGTGCCGAGGTCAATCCTTCCGGGCATGGCCTTGAAAATACCCGGCAACGTTTAAACCTAATTTTTGGCAGAAATGCCTCTTTTAATATCCGGAATGAAAATACCGGGACTGTATTGACTGAAATTACCATACCTCAGTATTTCTGATATGAGAGCAATAATAATAGATGATGAACGGCTTGCAAGAAAGGAGTTAACCAATCTTTTGAAGGATTACAATGAAATAGAAATCATCGCTGAAGCCATCAATGTGGATGATGCTTATGAAAAGATCAATACACTCAATCCCGATCTGCTTTTCCTGGATATCCAGATGCCCGGAAAAACGGGATTTGACCTGCTTGAAATGCTTGACAGCGTACCTAACGTGATCTTTACCACTGCCTATGATGAATATGCACTGAAGGCTTTTGAAGTTAATGCCCTCGACTATCTCCTGAAACCCATTCAGCCGGAACGGCTCGGGGAAAGCATCGGCAAATTATTAAAAAAACAATATACACAACCCCAATATTATCCGGATGAAAGAATCCGGAAACTTGGGATCGATGACCAGGTGTTTGTCAAGGATGGTGACAAATGCTGGTTTGTAAAACTCGCAGACGTCCGGTTGTTTGAGTCGGATGGCAATTATATCAAGGTTTATTTCGAGCACTTCAAACCGATGATCCATAAGTCCCTGAATGCCCTTGATGAAAGGCTCGATAACCGGACATTCTTCAGGGCCAGCCGGAAACATATCATCAATCTCCGGTGGGTGGAAAAGATAGAACCCTGGTTTAATGGTGGCCTGCTCGTTCAGTTAAAGGGTGGCGAAAAAATAGAGGTCAGCCGGAGACAATCCTCCAAATTCAAGGAAATGATGAGCCTGTAGACAGTGGAGATTGTCATTAATTTATAAGTCT
>JAGTVG010000436.1 GCA_018224645.1 Cyclobacteriaceae bacterium | reverse complement strand
TTCATTGCGGCCTCAAAGGATGAAAAATTCAGGGCCTTTGATAAAAAAACCGGGGAAGCATTATGGGAGACAAAACTTCCCTATGGAGGTTACGCCACACCTGCTGTTTATGAAGCAGGTGGGAAACAGTATGTCGTGATCGCCTGTGGTGGCGGTAAGATGGGTACGCCCAGCGGGGATGTCTATATGGCATTCAGTTTGCCTGATCATTTCTAACGTTTCTCTCATTGATGGATTCCGTCATATCTGCCCGAAAAGAAAGGGCTGTAGCCGTTGAAAGGCTCATTGCCTTATGGGCATTGAGTGAATCCGGACTTGGCGGGATCCTTCATGCCCTGCAGATACCCCTGAAAGGAATAATGATCAATGGATTTTCCGTTTTGCTGATCACCCTGCTGGCCTTTTATTCGGTGAACAGATTCAGGGATATCCTCAAAGGCCTTGTGATCGTGCTTGTCATCAAGGCCATGGTGAGTCCTCATACCCCGCCGACCGCCTATCTTGCGGTGGCTTTCCAGGGATTGCTTGGGGCATTTCTTTTTGGATATGTACGGAATATCCGGACCAGTGCCTTCCTGCTGGCCGTTCTGACCTTTCTCGAATCGGCATTGCAGCGGTTGCTGATGCTGACCATCATTTTCGGGAATCCGTTCTGGGAGTCGATCGATGTTTTTTTTGATTTCATCCTAAAGGAATTCAACCTGATACAGGGCATTGATTCGGCTGATGCCAGTTACTGGGTCATCGGGCTTTATGTGGGCATCTATTTTGTTGCAGGTGTAGCTGTGGGGATTTTTGCAGGAGGGTTTCCTGAGCGGATAAACCGGATAAAAATTGAAAGTATTCCTGAAATGAACCTGGCCGGGAAAACGGAAATTGGTGATAAAAATGTCCGGCGAAAACCCTGGTGGAAAAAGAAGAAATACAATTTGGTCCTGATGCTTGTCCTGATTACGCTTATCCTGTATTTTCTGTCCTCGGAATACGATCTGTCCATCGGTATCTATGTTTTCTTCCGCACACTGCTGGTGATCGGGATCTGGTATCTCCTGCTGGCACCGGTATTGTTGAAATTATTCACCCGGTTTCTTAAAAAGCAGGAAAAGAAATATGCCCGGGAAATTGAAAAGACCATGCTGTATCTACCGGAGCTGCGCGGGATCGCAAGAATATCCTGGGAACAATCCCGGGAAAAAAGAGGAATGCGAAGAATATCTTTCTTCCTGGAGATCCTGTTGGCCAGGGTACTTTTTAAGCAGCCTGGCTGAACCTCTTTTATGAAATCCGGTCAGGCCTGTTGACTTAATTGGTCAGAATTATATATAAAATGGTTATCTTTTCATAAACCTTTTTTATGATGTTTGAAAATTCATTGCCCCTTGCCGAACGGGTGCGGCCTCATGCTCTGGAGGAACTGATCGGCCAGGATCACCTGGTGGCTGAGGATAGCGTACTGAACAAAGCCATTGGTTCGGGAAATATTCCCTCCATGATCCTTTGGGGACCACCCGGATCAGGGAAAACCACCCTGGCAAACATCATTGCCAACCAGGTAAAACGGCCCTTCCGGACATTGAGTGCAGTCAGTGCCGGTGTGAAGGAAGTACGTGAGATCATTGAGCAGGCTAAAAACAGGACCAAGATCATCCTGTTCATTGATGAGATTCACCGTTTCAACAAGGGCCAGCAGGATGCCCTGCTGGGTGCTGTGGAAAAAGGGATCATCACCCTCATCGGTGCGACTACGGAAAATCCATCCTTCGAGGTCAACGCCGCCTTATTGTCACGTTGTCAGGTTTATGTACTCAATCCGTTGACCGGGGAAGACCTGATGACTTTGCTTGAAAAGGCCATCACCAGGGATCCTGCCTTCAGGGGGCGGGAAATTGAGATTCGGGAGAAGGATGCCCTGCTGAAACTTTCCGGGGGCGATGCCAGGCGTTTGCTGAATATTTTTGAACTGGTGGCTGAATCCAGTGCCGGGGGGACGATCACCATTACCGACGACATCGTCATGGATGTTGCCCAGCGGAAAGTTGCTCTTTATGACAAGGCAGGCGAGCAGCATTACGATATCATCTCGGCATTTATCAAATCGATCCGGGGCAGCGATCCGAATGCGGCCGTGTACTGGCTGGCCCGTATGGTGGAAGGCGGGGAGGATGTTAAATTCATTGCCCGGCGGATGGTGATCCTGGCTTCTGAGGATATCGGCAATGCCAATCCCACAGCACTGGTGCTGGCCACAAGCTGTTTCAATGCGGTGAATATGATCGGGTATCCGGAGGCAAGGATCATCCTTTCGCAGTGCGCCACCTATCTGGCAGGATCCCCGAAGAGCAATGCCGCCTACCTGGCCATCGGGAAAGCCCAGCAGGTGGTCAGGGAGACGGGTGACCTGCCGGTACCGATGAATATCCGGAATGCCCCGACTTCCCTGATGAAGGAGCATGGTTATGGAAAGGGTTATCAGTATGCCCATGATTATGAACATAACTTTTCGGCGCAGGAATACCTGCCAGAAAAGATCAGCGGAACGCTTTTTTACGATCCCGGAAAGAACCCGCGGGAGGAGGAGATCAGGAAACGGCTGAAGACATTGTGGAAGGATAAATACGGGTATTAAGGGTGTGGAATCGTGGAATCGTGGAACTGGTTAATCGACAGTCGCCCGCAATTGTTTTTTTAATGGCGGATTCACCCTTTGGACCGTTAGGCCATTGATAAACGATTAACCAAATAACCGAATAACCGATTCCACGATTCCACAAATCTCTAATTCCTGTCAATGCGTTGTGCAAAATCGTCAATGTCCTGAAAGATATTGTTGAACAGCCGGTATCTTTCTTTTTCACCCACTACACTGATCAGTGTCGAGTTT
>JAGTVG010000435.1 GCA_018224645.1 Cyclobacteriaceae bacterium | reverse complement strand
TTCGATGGCCCGGTCATAAATATCGTCGATCTTATTGATCCGGCGGCGTTCGTCGATCATATCATTAACCCCATTTTTCACCGCCTCGATATGTTTTGAAATCTCTGCAATCGTCCGGATCACGGCTGTATTATCGATCCCGATCCCCTTTAATCCATTGGCATTCTGAATGAGCACATTCTGATAGGTCACAGCCGTTGGAACGATATGGTTCAATGCCAGATCTCCCATGACCCGGGATTCGATCTGGATCTTTTTGACATAATTCTCGAGCATGGTTTCCGTTCTCGCATGCAGTTCCCTTTCAGACAATACCTTGAATTTTTCATGAAGGGCAATACTTTTTTCGCTGAGATAGGCTTTGAGGGCGCGGGGCGTATTTGAAACATTGCCCAAGCCTCTTTTTTCGGCTTCGAGTCTCCATTCTTCCGAATATCCATCCCCTTCGAACCTGATATTTTTGGAATCTCTGGTATAATCCCTCAAAACACTGAGGATGGCAATCCTTTTATCAGATCCTTTGGAGATCCTGGAATCCACATCCTTTTTAAACTGGGTGAGCTGTTCTGCAATGATCAGGTTCAGCACAGCCATCGGTGCAGCCACGTTAGCCTCCCCCCCCACGGCACGGAACTCGAATTTATTTCCCGTGAAGGCGAATGGCGACGTCCTGTTGCGGTCGGTATTGTCAAGCAGGATCTCAGGGATTTTATCGATCCCGAATTTCATGTACATATTTTCACCCTTTTTCACCTTAATGTTTCCGCTGTGCTCCAGTTCGTCCAGAACTGCCGATAATTGTGATCCCACAAAAACAGACATGATCGCCGGCGGGGCTTCATTGGCACCAAGGCGGTAATCATTCCCCGCATAGGCTACACTTGCCCGCAGCAGATCGGAATGCTCATAAACCGCTTTCAGGGTATTGATAAAGAATACCAGGAACTGAAGATTTTCCCGGGCGCTGCTGCTGGGCTGAAACAGGTTAACACCCGTATTGGTTATGAGTGACCAGTTATTGTGTTTTCCGGTACCATTCAGCCCGGCAAAGGGTTTTTCATGAAATATCACACGCAACTGATGCCTTTCCGCAACCCTTCTCATGATATCCATCATCAACTGGTTATGATCGTTGGCAACATTCAGCTCCTCATAAAAGGGCGCCACTTCAAACTGGGCTGGAGCCACCTCGTTATGCCGGGTACTTACCGGGATGCCCAGTTTATGGCATTCAATTTCAAAATCCCTCATGTAATTATAAATCCGGTCTGGTATCGACCCGAAATAATGATCATCGAGCTGCTGACCCCGGGCCGGATTATGCCCAAAGACGGTGCGGCCAGCCATCACCAGGTCGGGACGTGCATAAAACAGGGCCTTATCGATCACAAAATACTCCTGTTCGCAGCCCAGGCTGGCATTTACCTTGGTCACTTCCCTGTCGAAATATTTACAAACGGCTGTTGCGGCTTTATCAACCGCATCGATGGCTTTCAACAAGGGATATTTATAATCCAGGGCTTCACCCGTATAGGATACAAAAATCGTCGGGATACAAAGGGTTGTCCCCCATATAAAAATCGGTGAACTTGGATCCCAGGCCGTATATCCTCGCGCTTCAAATGTACTTCTTATGCCTCCGCTGGGGAAGGAAGATGCATCCGGCTCCTGTTGTACCAATGCTGAACCTTTAAATTTTTCAATTTTCCGCTGCGCATCAAAAAATGTATCGTGCTTTTCGGCGGTTGCGCCTGTCAAGGGTTGGAACCAGTGGGTATAATGGGTAATTCCTTTTGCGATCGCCCAGGTTTTAACCGCTGCGGCTACTGCATCGGCCGTTTCGGAGTCGATCTTTTTACCTTTGTCAATATAATATTTAACTTTTTCGAATACGTCCGGAGACAACGTTTCCTGCATCCGCTCAATGCCAAATGCATTTTCTCCAAAATAATCCGAAATTTTGTTAGACGGTGTTTTCACTTCCGGCAAGCTTCTCTTTGCCGCCAATTCAAGTGATTTAAATCTTAGTACTGCCATTTAATTAGTTTAAGGGTTAATTATCGCCACAAAAATATAAAAGAAACATAGTTTTTGTGTAAAAAGGGTAAAATATTATGCAAATTTCTTAAAAAAACATTTTTTTTACCTCAATGTTGCTATTCTGGTAATTTATCAGCAGTAAATGATGACCGCTTTAGTAAATTGATTGAAAAATCCGGAACAGGCACAGGAATCTACCGGTTGGATGCTTCATTTATTTCCAGGATTGATTTTTCCAGATCTGAGAGCAGCATCATCATGTTTTCATCGATGGTCGTAAAATGACCTTGCCAGATTTCATCATTCCGTTTTTCCCGGAGGTCCTCCAGGGCATATTTTTTAGATGACCGGGGGCTGAATTTGCCATACCTGTCCCTTGCGTAATCAATAAAACGGACATTTCGGACGGCAGCGGTCACACGGTCACCTTCGAAAATAATTTCCAGTTCCGCCTGGATCACCCCATCCACCTGTTTTAAAAAAGCGGTTTGCTGATAAAGATAAAATCCGAACCTGGCATTAATCGTCTGCTTGAGATCATCGATGTCTGCCCGGTTATCAACTTTTTCGGGAAATTTCAACCGGGAAGCAAACGCTTCCGCAGTTTCCCAAACCCTTTCCAGTTCGGCGGCATTGAACTGGATCCTGGAAATATATTCCCCGGAATCCCCGTGGGATATGATTTCCATTTCACGGGCGTGAAGGGGGGGTACCATGACAGGCACAATCCATAAAAGAAAAAGGAAAGGCCATCTCAGGCTGGCCTTTCCGGAAATAAAAGCATCAGAATGCATAAACCGCTGCTATTATTATTTGCGATGCATTGGGTGCGGGATCCCCGCTACTGTTGCTGAAGATATCCATGGAAGCCATATCGATCCTGTATTCAGGGATCAATGTGATGGGGCCGGCATGGATGTTAGCAGAAAGGGTGATCGCACTGACATTCGTACCTGCGTTTTCAGTACCCAGCACTTCGCCGTTATCATCGTGAAAATATTCGTAACGTAATCCCAGTGCAACGGGATCGCTTACCGAATAATTCAGGTATCCGGCCACACCGCTGAAATTCACGCCTTCCCCGGTATCTTCAACAAAAAAGTTACCTCTTGTTCTTCTGGCTGCATTCAGACCGATCAATAATTTATCGCCTGCCTGATAGGTAGTCGTGATATCGATCTCCGTCCCGGAATCATCGCTTGACACAAAGTTCAGGTAAAGATCCCAGCCTTCCACCGGCATCAGGTATAACTGTGCACCAAGGTCCAATCCACTGCCGTCGTTGGTATAGGAATCGAAGTTGTTAAAGACGCCAAGCATAAGCCCTACCCTTTCGGAAAAGGTGAAATTGACCTTAACGCCGCCATTCTGAAACGGTCCGTTGGAAAACAAATAGGAAGTTGAATAGTTGAAGTTGGCTGCCGGAGAGATAACCTCATATCCGACAAATGTACCCATAAATCCACCGGTGACACTGATCAGGTCATTGAAAGCATATGTGATGTACAGGTTTTGAACAGGCCCGGGAGCCGAAGCCTCAGCTCTTGGTCCGAATGCAACCTCCCCAACAAACGAGGCTTTCCCCCAGGTTTGTGAAAAGGCAAGGTCCACCATGCCGATCCCGATTGAATTTTGTGCCCCGGCAAAGCTCGTTCCGATCTGGGATGATCCGGAAAAATCATATTTATAATATGTATCTACAGAGCCGGAAATGGTGAGCCCGGGTGAATCCTCATCCTGGGCACTTACGGAAATACTGGAGATGTATAAAAGAAGCCCCAATAATGTAAATTTCAGTTTCATTTTTTTTAATTTTGATTGTTCCAATAATTGTAATTCGCCTTGTAATATTCTAAGGTGACCCAGGGTGGGCCCGCCAGCTCACCCTGGTTTTTTAACCGGGAATACTATTCGTCGTAAACGATCGTATATCCCCTGATTCCATGTTCATGACTATCCATTCCTGCTTTTTCATGTTCCGGCGAAACACGGAGTCCCATGACGATATCGATGATCTTGAAGATGATGAATGCAGACAGGAATGAAATAAGTCCATATGTCAATACCCCTTTGAATTGGATCCATAATTGGGCAAGACCAGCCATTTTGCCGAAAATACCGACAGCCAGCGTGCCGAATATCCCGCAGGTAAGGTGCACCGATACCGCCCCTACAGGATCATCCAGTTTGAAACGGTCGAGGGTCACGGCTGAAAACACAACGAGTATCCCGCTGAGCAGGCCTATGATCACAGCGGCGCCGGGTCCCATCAGATCCGCTCCGGCCGTTATGCCGACCAGTCCGGCGAGGATACCGTTCAGTACCATACCGAAATCCAGTCTTTTGAAAATGATCTTACCGCCAATCATACCTCCAAGGGCACCTGCAGCAGCGGATAATGAAGTGGTGACCAGGACGAGGGAGGTTGCACCCGGATCTGCCGACAATACGGATCCGCCATTGAATCCAAACCATCCCAGCCAGAGTAAAAAGACGCCGATGGTGGCAAGCGGAACGGAAGATCCCGGAAAATTCTTAACTTTCCCATTATCATATTTGCCGAGCCGTGAACCCAGGATCCAGATACCTGCCAGGGCAGCCCATCCGCCAACGGAATGCACCAGTGTGGATCCTGCAAAATCATAAAATCCCATCGAATCCATCGCGCCGCCACCCCATTTCCAGCTGCCGGCGATCGGGTAGATCAATCCTACATACAACAGTGTGAAGATCAGATAACCGCTGATCTTTATTCTCTCAGCCACTGCTCCCGACACTATGGTGGCAGCCGTGGCGGCGAACATTCCCTGGAAGAGAAAATCGGTCCAGTACGTGTATCCTCCCCCGGCATAATCCGCGGTGAGACCATTTTCCGGCATGGTAAGGCCGATTCCTGCCCATCCTAACCAGCCATTGAATTCTCCCGGATACATCAGGCTGAACCCGATCAGTGCATAGGTCAACAGCCCGATGGCGATTGTCAGCGTATTTTTATATAGTATATTGACCGTGTTCTTTGTTTGCGTAAAACCAGCTTCAACCGATGCAAAGCCAAGGTGCATGATAAAGACCAGCGCTGTTGCCAGCATCATCCAGATATTATTGGCTGTAAACACAGATGCCAACTCTGCCGCTTCCGCTGCAGAAGCCTCCGTCATGGCACTACCGACCAGGGTGGTACCCGTCTCCATTATCCCCGATGCCATTTCCGGGATAAAGGGAAGTGAAAATAATTCAGTGAAAACGTGTTCCATAATTGTAGATTATTTTGGTTTAACTTTTTTATTACCTTATCTATAATGATCATCATTTAAGTATCCTGAATTCGAACAATGAATTAATCATTGTAATTTCTGGCAAATCTATGGAATGAAACAGTCAATTAAAATTTTCGCAAAATATTTACACTTTAAGTGATTATTGTTTACATTTTATATCATTTATTAATTATTTGTTAATATTTTATATTCTATATTGCATATTTTATAATTTTTAAAGGTTACGAAGATAAAAACATGAACAACCAAAATTGTATTTTTATAATATTTTTTATACTTATTTGAAGTATTTTTTATTTTTTATTTTTAAGAATGAATGTTTTGTCAAGTTCATGGTCATTTTAATACCTGTTTATGATGATTTTTATTAATTTATCCATAATATGGTTTTATTCAAATCCTAATAATTCATGAATATTGCAATATAGTGTTTTTATGGTCATTTTTAAAACTGTTTAAAATTATTTTACTCAAAATTGTTTTTATCTGATTCATTTAGGTACTTAGAAGTGTAGAAGCCCTTGTTTTATGAAAAATATTTCAGTCATCGGATCCGGAACAATGGGTAATGGTATTGCCCATATATTTGCTCAAAATGAATTCCGCGTCAATCTCATTGACGTTTCTTCGCAGGCCCTTGAAAAAGCCCTGTTAACCATTTCCGGTAATTATGACCGGCAGATCAAAAAAGGCATCCTCAACGAAGCCCGGAAAAAGCAGGCTCTTATGAATATTTCTACCCATACCTCAGTGGAGGAAGGAATTGCTGACGCTGATCTGGTCATTGAGGCCATCACGGAAGATCTGAAAATCAAAATGGAGATCTTTAAGGAACTTGATCAATATTCATCGCCTGACTGCATCCTTGCATCGAATACATCTTCCATTTCCATCACCAGGCTGGCATCCGGTACAGATAAGCCGGATAAGGTGATCGGAATGCATTTTATGAATCCCGTGCCGGTCATGCAGCTTGTGGAAATCATCAGGGGATACAATACCTCGGAGGATACTGCCCGTCAGATCGTGGGTATTGCAGAAAAATTGGGAAAAATCCCCGTGGAAGTGAATGATTATCCCGGGTTTGTCTCCAACCGGATACTGATGCCGATGATCAATGAAGCCATATATATACTTTTTCAGGGGATTGCAGGGGTAAAAGAAATCGACATGGTCATGAAAATGGGCATGGCCCATCCGATGGGACCATTGCAGCTTGCCGATTTTATCGGGCTGGACGTCTGTCTTTCCATCCTGAAGGTGCTGCAGGAAGGTTTTGGTGAGGCGAAATATGCGCCTTGCCCGTTGCTTGTGAAAATGGTTGAGGGAGGGCATCTTGGGAAAAAATCCGGCTCAGGCTTTTATAACTGGTCAGGAGATGCGAAAGAACTCCAGGTTGCCGGCCGGTTCAAATAAACAAATTTGGGTCTGCCCGGTCCGGGGAAGGGACTGCAACCGGCCAGTTGCCTGAGTTGGCTGGTACCGGCGGATAACCAGGATCATGGAACACCTCCGGAGTTCCGGAAACTACCCAATCTCTCCATCAGCGTCTCGCATAACTCCTCCCATTTCCTCCATCAGCGTCTCGCATAACTCCTCCCATTTCCTCCATCAGTGTCTCGCATAACTACTCCCATCTCTCCCATCAGCGTCTCGAATATCTCTCCCATCAGCGTCTCGCATATTTCTCCCC